>JBIIPF010000249.1:0-3093 GCA_044342755.1 Limnohabitans sp.
CCGCGATTGGCTGGTGTATTGCGGCTCACTCAGCAAGGTCTTGTCACCCGGTTTGCGGGTGGGCTGGATGATTGCCCCACCAGCATTGTTGGCCCGCGCCACCATGTGCAAGCAGTTCAGCGATGCCCACACCTCCACCTTCGCGCAGGCCACGGCGGCACAGTACTTGAAAGCGGGGCGCATGCCCGACACCTTGAACACGGTGCGCCGTGTGTATGCAGAACGTGCCCGCACCATGGGCGAAGCCTTGCGCAAAGAGCTGGGCAGTGCCTTGCGATTTGCGCAACCCTTGGGGGGCTTGTTCTTTTGGGCCAACCTCACAGGGGCCAACGCCCAAGAAACCGATGGCAGCGCCTTGGCCAAGCGGGCTATTGAGAAGGGCGTGGCTTTTGTGCCGGGTGCTCCGTTTTATGCCAACAACCCAGACCACACGGCTGTTCGCTTGAGTTTTGCCACTGCGGATGTGGACAAAATCAATGAGGGCATCGCACGCCTGGGCCAGGCTTTGTCAACATCGGATGGCGGTGTCCGCGCACCAAGCGGGTTCAGCCAGTGAAGGCCTGGTAACTCGCTGCATCCATCAAGCCTTCAAGCTCGGTCGGGTTGCTGAGCGACACCTTGTAAAACCAACCCGCGCCTTCGGGGTCGCTGTTGGCCAATGAGGGATCCGCCCGCAAAGCTTCATTCACTTCCAGCACGGTGGCGGCGGCAGGCATGTGCACATCGGCGGCGGCTTTCACCGACTCGACCACACCGGCCACGCTGCCTTGTGCAAAGGTCTTGCCAATCTCGGCCAGCTCCACAAACACGATGTCACCCAAGGTGTCTTGCGCATGTTTGGTGATGCCCACAAACGTGGCATCGGCATCCACCCGCACCCAGGTGTGTTCTGCGTGGTATTGGTTCATGGTTACATTCCGCTGTAGTTGGGGCCGCCACCACCTTCGGGGGTGACCCAGACGATGTTTTGGGTGGGGTCTTTGATGTCGCAGGTTTTGCAATGCACGCAATTTTGCGCATTGATTTGCAAGCGGTCTGATTGGTCGTCGTTCTTCACGTACTCGTACACACCGGCTGGGCAGTAGCGGCTTTCGGGGCCAGCATAGGTGGCCAAATTGATGTTCACGGGCACTGACGCGTCTTTCAAGGTGAGGTGCGCGGGCTGGTTTTCTTCGTGGTTGGTGTTGCTGATGAAGACGCTGCTCAAGCGATCGAAAGTGATTTGGCCATCGGGCTTGGGGTAGTGGATGGGCGCGTGCTGCGATGCTGGTTCGAGACCCACGTGATCGGGTTGATGACCATGCAGTGTCCAAGGCGGTGATTGAACGCCGAGCTTGGGCAACAACCACTGTTCGATGCCGGTCATCACGGTGCCGACCAACATGCCTTTCTTGAACCACAGCTTGAAATTGCGGTATTGGTCGAGTTCTTGGGCCAACCAGCTGTTGGCATAGGTGGAGGGGTAGGCACTCAGCTCGTCGTGGGCGCGGCCCGATGTGACGGCGGCAAAGGCGGCATCGGCGGCCAGCATGCCGCTCTTGATGGCCGCATGGCTGCCCTTGATGCGGGCCGCATTCAAGAAGCCCGCGTCGCAGCCAATGAGGGCGCCGCCTGGGAAGACGGTTTTGGGCAGTGCTTGCGGTGTGCCATTGTTGATGGCGCGGGCGCCGTAGCCAATGCGTTTGCCACCTTCGAGGTGGGCACGAATGGCGGGATGGGTTTTCCAACGCTGCATTTCTTCAAACGGGCTGAGCCATGGGTTTTTGTAATCGAGGCCCAACACAAAGCCCAAGGTGACTTTGTTGTCTTCCAAGTGGTACAGAAAGCCGCCACCAAACGTGCTGCCGGTCATGGGCCAACCGGAGGTGTGCACCACCAAGCCAGGTTGGGCTTTGGAGGGATCGACTTCCCACAGTTCTTTGATGCCAATGGCGAAGGTTTGCGGATCGCGGCCCTCGTCCAACTTGTACTTGGACATCAGTTGCTTGCCCAAATGGCCGCGCGCGCCTTCGGCAAAGATGGTGTACTTGGCGTGCAGTTCCATGCCGAGTTGGAAGTGGTCGGTGGGCTCGCCGTCTTTGCCCAGGCCCAGGTTGCCGGTGGCCACGCCTTTGACGCTGCCGTCGTCGTTGTAAAGCACTTCAGCCGCGGTGAAGCCGGGGAAGATTTCCACGCCCATGGATTCTGCGTGCGCCGCCATCCACTTCACCACATTGCTGAGCGACACCACATAGCAGCCATCGTTGTGGAAGTTGCGCGGCATGAGCCAGCCAGGTACTTTGCTGACGCCAGTTTCGGTGAGGGTGAGCAAGTCGTCGCCGGTCACCGCTTGGTTCAGGGGTGCGCCCAGTGCTTGCCAGTTGGGGATGAGTTCGGTGAAGGCCTTGGGGTCCATCACCGCGCCTGACAAAATATGTGCGCCGGGCTCTGAGCCTTTTTCAAGCACCACCACCGAGACGTCTTGGCCTTTTTGCGTGGCCAGTTGCTTGATGCGAATGGCAGTGGCCAAACCACCGGGCCCACCGCCGACCACGACCACGTCGTATTCCATGGCTTCGCGAGGGCCGAATTGTTCAAGCAAGTGTGCGGCGGTCATAGGGCAGTTTGGGGATGTTCAAAGAGGGACAGATTCTATGCGCTGGCTGCTCGCAAGGGCTGGTCATAATGCACCGTCCTACAGGAGTTCAATATGGCATACACACTTGACTTGTCTGGCCGCGTGGCCTTGGTCACTGGCGCTTCCAGTGGCTTGGGTGCGCAATTTGCAAAAACCTTGGCTGCTGCGGGAGCGGCCGTGGTGTTGGCCAGTCGCCGCGTGGAGATGCTCAAAGCCTTGCGGGCTGAAATTGAGGCCGAAGGGGGTGACGCGCATGTGGTGGCCTTGGATGTGACGAATGTGGGCAGCATCGAGGCGGCGTTGAATGTTGCCGAGCGCGAAGTGGGCCCCATCGATATCTTGATCAACAACTCCGGTGTCAGCAACACGCAGCGCTTGCAAGATGTGCGCGAAGAGGATTTTGATTTCATTTTCAACACCAACACACGCGGTGCTTTTTTCGTGGCGCAAGCGGTGGGCAAGCGCATGCTGGCGCG
>JBIIPF010000085.1:0-6961 GCA_044342755.1 Limnohabitans sp.
AAATGAAAACCGCATTGTTGGAATACGCTTAATCTGCCAAGGGCTTGCAGGCCCTGCCCTTGAAACCGCTTGCCTGCCCTGCAGACCAAGCGGTTTTTTTATTTCAATAATTTGCCAATGTCTTCAGTCACAGCAACGGGGCCCAAACCATAGCGGGCATACAAACGCAATTGTCCTTCAGTGTCGTAAATATAAGTACCCGCTTGGTGGTCCATGGTGTAACTGGTGGGTGTAGGGCCCGGCACTTTTTTGTAATAGATCTTGTAACTCTTGGCCAGTGATGGCAATTCCTCCATTGACGGAATCAACGCCAAAAAGCTGGGGTCAAAATTCGCCATGTATTCTTTGAGGACCTCCGGCTGATCACGCTCTGGGTCCACGGTGATGAACACCGCTTGCAGTTTTTTACCCTTCTCACCCAAGGCTTTCTTGACCTGCACCCATTCCGTCAAGGTGGTGGGGCAAAAGTCGGGGCACTGGGTAAAACCAAAGAAAACCACCACCACCTGTCCTTTGAAATCAGCCAAAGTCCGCTCTTGACCAAACTGATCCTTTAGTTGAAAGCCTTGTGCGTAATCAGCGCCGGTCAAATCAATGGCTTTGAAAGTGGGTTTGTCAGGCGCACAAGCCTGAAAAAACAAGGCGCAAGTCGTCAACAACAGTATGCGTCTGAAATTCATGCAACCCCCGGCAAATAGTGGTCAATCAGCAAAGCAGCAAACAACAAGCTCAGGTGTATCAGAGAGAAGCGGAAGGTTTTACGGGCCAAGTCATCGGAGTACTCGCGCCACAGTTTCCAGCCATACCAACAAAACATCACACTCAAGATGAGGGCGCTCACCAGGTAGAACCAGCCGCTCATGCGGTAGACAAACGGCATCAAACACGCTGCCAGCAACACGAAGGTGTAGAGCAAGATTTGCAAGCGGGTGAATTCGTTGCCATGTGTCACGGGCAACATGGGCAAGCCCGATTTACGGTAGTCCTCGACGCGGTAGAGCGCCAACGCCCAGAAATGCGGCGGTGTCCACAAGAAAATGATGAGGAACAAGATGAGGGCTTCAGGGCCCACATCGCCTGTTATCGCTGCCCAACCCAACACCGGTGGCATGGCACCCGATGCGCCACCGATGACGATGTTTTGCGGTGTGAGTGGCTTCAAGATGACGGTGTAGATGACCGCATAACCCACAAACGTGGCAAAGGTCAGCCACATGGTGAGTGGGTTCACCCAGATGTACAAAATGGCTGATCCCAGCAAACACAACACAGCTGAAAACAGCAAAGTGTCGCGGTCGCTCAACTCGCCTTTGGCCGTGGGCCGCCATGAGGTGCGTTTCATGCGGGCGTCAATGGCTTTTTCCACAATGCAATTGAATGCTGCTGCTGCACCTGAAACAAACCAGATGCCCAAGCAGGCGATCAAGCCCAATTGAACTTCAGGCCATGTCGGAACGCCTGGCACTGCCAACACCATACCAATCAGCGCACAAAACACGATCAATTGAATCACGCGAGGCTTGGTCAGTGCATTGAACTGCTGCCAACGCACAGGCAGAAACGCCGACAATGATTTCATAGCATGGACCTGGAAAAAGTGGTGGCAATGTTCTTTGGATTTTCGGCTTGCGTGACGCCCAAAACCCAACTGAGCAAGACCAGCATGGAAACCGCTGCCCCTGTGTGCAACAGGGCAGCGGTCATGGGCCAACCCAGCACCGCATTGCTCACACCAGTGATGAATTGCAGCACCACCAATGCCGTCAACAACAAGGATTGCCGCTTGAAGCCGTGAGAAGACAAAGCGATGGCCACCATGACCAAGAGCAACACCACCCAAACAGCGTGCCAACGGTGCACCATGTGTATGGCCGTCAAGGCTTGGAATGGCAGGGCTGCGCCTGAAGCGTCCAAGCCCAAGGGTCGCCAAAGCTCAAAACCCTTTTCAAAGTTCATATCCGGCCACCAAACGCCCTGACAGTCGGGGTAGGTGTTGCAAGCCATCACAGCGTAGTTGCTGCTGACCCAAGCCCCCAACAAGATTTGAAGAATCAAAAACAATGCCGTCACCACCACCAACGCAAACACCATGGTGGGTAAGGGGCGTCGAGCTTCAGTCCAAGGCGAATGTCGCTGGCGAACCAACTGCAGCGTCAGAAAAACGGCCAGCATCATGCCGCCCAATAAATGCAAGCTGACGATGGCGGGAAAGAGTTTCATGGTCACCGTGAAAGCACCAAAAGCCCCTTGCACACAAACCCAAATCAAGCTGAGCGTGGGCCAACCCCAAAACGTTCGCTCGGTGCGCCAAGAAAAAATAGCCAAGGTCAGGATCAGTACACCCACCATCATGGCCAAGTAGCGGTGGATCATTTCTATCCAAGCTTTACCCCACGTGACCGGGCCTGTGGGCATGGCTGCCTGCGCTTGGGCAATCGCTTCCTTGGCGCCAATGGGGCTTGCAAACCCATAACAGCCGGGCCAGTCCGGACACCCCAAGCCTGAATCGGTTAGTCGGGTGAAGGATCCGAACAAAATCAAGTCAAACGTCAGGAACAGCGTGAGCAAGGTCAACTGCCGAACACGTTGCGGTTTTTCAGAATGCCGATGTTTGAGCCAGACCCAGGCCAGCGGGCCCATAGCCAGCAACAGCGCCATCAACAAGAGTTTGGCAATTGGCGCAATATTGATCAAGGCGACTTCATCCATGGTGTCAACGTCCCGGCTGGTCCCATGAAACCGCAGCTCGCAACAAGCGCTCCCAATCGCGGCGCAATTTGGGCGCTTGATCAGATTGAAGCTTGGCTGGGAAACGCATCATCCAATCACCATGAGGGTCCACCAAGTACAAATGATCTTGCAACGTGTGACCCGTTTGCGGCGTCAACCATTGGGCAATGGCTGACGCTGGGACACGCAAGACCACAGCTTCAGTCAAGCCCGGCAACACTTGTTGGTTGACTTGGGCATCATCACTGATGAGCCAAACCCAATCGGTACGTTCCTTTTCCCGCCCCAAGGTCGCACGTATCTGCCGCTGCAAATACAGGTTTTGCTGACACGCCTCATCGCAGGCAGCGGGTGCCACACTCACCAACAACCACTGACCTTTCAAACTTTGTAAAGACACAGCTGTGCCTTTCAAATCTTGGGCTTGCAAGGCAGGGATGGACTTGACGGGCATGATGAGTTCGCCAAAACTTTTGATGCTGTCTGGTCGAAGCACGTAAAAAGTGAAGTAGGACGCAAGCACAGGCGAGGCGCAGATCAATAAAACCAAAAGCATGCGCAAGCGACCGGCGGTTGTGCGGCCTGCATCTTCGCTGGCCGCTGCAGCCGGGTCAGGCAGATCGTAGACCGTCATGCTCAAAGCATGGGGTTCATGGGCATCAGTTTGTTTGTTTTGCATGCTTCAGAGGTTGAATCCATTGAAACCAGAGGTACAGACCCGCGATCAAGGCGCACAAGGCAAACCATTGGAACGCATAGCCCTTGTTTTTATCGGCACTTGAAGCCACCACCGGCCAATCACGCCGCAAGCCTTCTGAAGCTTCGCCAGTTTGAATCAAGATACCGGCCACATTGTCGGTGACCAAGGCTTGCATCTGAACCATGTCCAAATTGGCCTGTATCCGTGGCAGGGTTTGTGCCGAGGTCTCGCCAGGAGCCAATTGCACCATCTGGGACAAAGGGGCGGCCACCTTGCCCTGAACAGTCACCAGCGCTGGCGGTGTCTCAATGCTGGGCGCTTTGCGAGGATCGACTGGATCACGTTGAACCCAGCCCCTTTGAACCCAAGCCACTTGCCCTGGCGCCCAGCGCAATGGCGTCATGACCCAATAGCCCGCTTTCCCATGGTGGTTGCGGTTGTCCAAATAAACAGTTTGTTCGGGCAACCATTGACCTTCCAGTTGAACGGGTCGGTGCACTTGCTGCCACAGCGTGGGTTGTTGCAAAAAATCTGGCGCACTCAACGGGGCTTGCAAGGCTTGTGCTTCGATGCTGGCTTGCAGGCCCAGTTTGGCTTGTGCACGGGACAGCTGCCACTGCCCCAGGTTGAAGGTGATCAGCACGCCAGCCAGTGCCGCTACAGCAACGACAACGCGTCGCCAAGTGGCATTCCCCGGTTGATGCTGGTTCTGGCTTGAACTCACTGGATAATGGCTCCCATGACTATTTTGATTGCTGTGTTTTTTTTGGGCGTGTTGGCCGCTTTGGCCACCGCGTTGTTTTTCATGATGCGCGGGGAGGATGAAGGTGCGCCCAAAACGCAGCGCATGATGCGTGCTTTGGCGTTTCGTGTCGGCATCTCCATTGTTTTGTTCCTGTGTATTTTGCTCAGTTGGAAAATGGGTTGGCTTCAACCGACAGGTATTCCCCTCAAGCCTGCTGCATGAAGGGGCCAACTCGGACAACCACTCATCTCAACTTGAGAACGAAAAGGGCCGCAAACGCGGCCCTTTTGTGTTGAATGATTCAATCAGATCCAGTAGACCAAGATGTACAAACCCAACCACACCACATCCACGAAGTGCCAATACCAAGCAGCGCCTTCAAAACCAAAATGGTTGCTGGATGAGAAGTGACCTTTTTGCAAACGCAGCGTCACAAACAACAGCATCAGCATGCCCACAAGCACGTGAAAGCCATGGAAACCTGTCAACATGAAGAAGGTTGAGCCATAGACACCTGATGTCAGCTTCAAATTCAAATCGACGTAGGCATGGTAGTACTCGTAGCCTTGAACGCCCAAGAAAATCACGCCCAACAAAACAGTCAGCCACATGAATTGAATGGTTTTGGAGCGGTTGTCCTCAAGCAACGCATGGTGCGCAATGGTCAAGGTCACGCCTGAGCTCAACAACAAAGCGGTGTTGATGGTGGGCAGCCAAAACGGTGTCATGGTTTGGAAAGGCTCGACGATGCCGCCAGGAGATGCGGTAGCGCCGGCTGCCACACTGGGCCAGACGGCTTTGAAATCGGGCCACAGCAAGGCATGCTCGACATTGCCAAGCTCGGGCACCGAGTGCGCCCGCGCCCACCACAAAGCAGAGAAGAAAGCGCCGAAGAACATCACTTCAGAGAAGATGAACCAGCTCATGCTCCAGCGGTAAGACAGATCAATCTTGCGACCAAATTTGCCGCTTTCACTTTCATGGATAGCGTCGCTGAACCACTGGAACAAGACAAACAACCAAATGGCCAAGCCAGCAAAAAGTGAATATTTGCCCCAGCTGACATCGTTCATCCACTGGCTTGCACCCAAGATAACGAAGAACAAACCAAAGGACGCAAACGCAGGGTGACGCGAAGGTTCTGGGACATAGTAATACGGCTTTGCGCCATGTGCTGAGCTGCTCATCAATCGACTCCTTTTATTTCGCAACCACCAAGTTGACGACAACGATCAACCCGATCACAAACAACAAACCTGCCACCAACCCCACCCCCAGAACATGCAAGGGGGTGATGTGCGACAGGTCTTCTTGAAATTCACTGTTTTTTCGAATACCAATGAAAGACCATGCAACCGCGACGATGGAGCGCCACAAAGGACGCTTGACCACCACAACAGGCTGCGCCAACTGGTCGTTCATACGCCTTCACCGCTTACGGACACAGCCGAGACCTTGCTGCCAGGGGCGGCGGGTGTTTTGCTGCCCACTTCAAAAAATGTGTAGGACAAGGTGATGGTATTGACGCTTTTCGACAGCTTGGGGTCAATCACGAACACCACCGGCCATTGTTTTTTCTCGCCAGGCGCCAAGGTGTATTGGTTGAAGCAAAAACATTCCATCTTGTTGAAATGGGCTGAGGCTTCACTGGGCGCGTAGCTGGGAATGGCTTGGGCTGACATGGAACGGTCTTGCACGTTTTGAAATTCGTACATGACTGACATCAGCTGCCCAGGGTGCACCTGCACAGAACTTTGCATGGGTTTGAATTGCCAAGGACCTCTGGCGTTGGCATCAAATTCCACGGTGATGGTGCGGCTGGTGTCGATCTGGCTGTTGTCAGCCTTGGATAAACGCGCATTGCCAGAGCCAGGCAACTCTTTTTCGCCCAGCGCCAAAATATTGATGCCGGTCATCTCACAAATGTGTTTGTAAATGGGGATGAGGGCATAGCCAAAGGCGAACATGCCCAAGGCCACCACCGTCAGTTTTCGCAGCATCAATAAATTGTTTTGGCGCAATCTCATGACATTCTTTTTGTTGAAACCACTTAAGCCACGATGCGATTGGCATCAGCATTGAGTTTGGGTGGGTTCTCGAAAGTGTGGAAAGGCGCTGGGGAAGGCACTTCCCATTCCAAGCCTTCAGCAGCTTCCCAAGGGCGTTGCGCTGCCTTTTCACCTTGACCGCGCATGGTGGGCAACACAATGAAGAAGAAGAAATACACCTGCGCAAAACCAAAGGCAAAGGCACCAAACGAAGCCCAAGCATTGAAGTCGGCAAATTGCATGGGGTAGTCAGCATAGCGACGAGGCATACCGGCCAGACCCAAGAAATGCATTGGGAAGAAGGTGACGTTGAAAGAAATCAGGGTCCACCAGAAGTGAATCTTGCCGCGTGTTTCGTTGTACATCACGCCTGTCCACTTGGGCGACCAGTAGTAGTAACCAGCGAACATGGTGAACAAAGAACCGGCCACCAACACATAGTGGAAATGGGCCACCACGTAATAACCGTCTTGCAATTGCAAGTCGATCGGGGCCATGGACAAAATCAAACCCGTGAAACCACCCATGGTGAAGACAAAGATGAAACCCACAGCAAACAGCATGGGTGTTTCAAAGGACATGGAACCCTTCCACATGGTGGCAATCCAGTTGAACACCTTCACGCCGGTGGGCACAGAGATGAGCATGGTGGCGTACATGAAGAACAATTGGCCCGTGACCGGCATGCCCGTGGTGTACATGTGGTGCGCCCACACGATGAACGACAAAATGGCAATC
>JBIIPF010000136.1:0-5147 GCA_044342755.1 Limnohabitans sp.
GGAGGACGTGGCATAAACCATGGAGGCATAGCCAAACAGGCGCTTGCGTGAGAACGCAGGCACGATCTGGCTGATGATGCCAAAGGCCGGCAAAATCATGATGTACACCTCGGGGTGACCGAAGAACCAGAAGATGTGCTGGAACATGACAGGGTCACCGCCACCAGCAGGGTTGAAGAAGGTGGTGCCGAAATGACGGTCAGTGAGCACCATGGTGATGGCGCCAGCCAACACTGGCATCACAGCGATCAGCAAATAAGCAGTGATGAGCCATGTCCACACGAACATGGGCATCTTCATCAATGTCATGCCAGGGGCACGCATGTTCAAGATGGTGACGATGATGTTGATGGAGCCCATGATGGAGCTGGCACCCAACAAATGCAACGCCAAGATACTGGCATCCATGGACGGGCCCATTTGCAGGGTCAGTGGCGCATAAATGGTCCATCCTGTGGCGGGTGCGCCGCCGGGCATGAAGAAGGAACCAGCCAGCATGAGGGCGGCGGGAATCATCAGCCAAAAGCTGAAATTGTTCATCCGGGCAAAGGCCATGTCTGAAGCGCCAATTTGCAACGGAATCATCCAGTTGGCAAAGCCCACGAAGGCCGGCATGATGGCACCGAACACCATGATCAAGCCGTGCATGGTGGTGAATTGGTTGAACAACTCGGGGTTGACCAATTGCAAACCGGGCTGGAACAACTCGGCGCGAATCAGCAGCGCCAAGACGCCACCGATGATGAACATGGTGAAGGCAAACAGCAAATAGAGCGTGCCAATGTCTTTGTGGTTGGTGGCATAAACCCAGCGACGCCATCCGTGCGGTGCACCGTGGTGATCGTCATGTCCGTGGTCTGCGGCCCCGTGGCCGTGGGGATCGAGAACTGCGCTCATGGTTGTTCCTTAGATATCGTTGGGTTTACTGACGGGCTGCACGCACTTCGGCGGGTTGCACCAACTGGCCGGTCTTGTTGGACCAATTGTTTTTGGTGTAACTGATCACAGCAGCAATTTCGGTGTCGCTCAGTTGTTTCCAAGCAGGCATGGTCAGGTTGTTTTGGCCATTGAGCAAGACATTGATTTGTTTAGAGCTGTCGGCATCCAACACCACGGCCGCACCATCAAGACCCTTGATGGGGCCCATGCCCTGTCCGGTGGCTTGGTGACAAGATTGGCAATTGGCCTCGTAAACCTTGCTGCCCTTGGCAGTCAGCTCAGCCAGCGTCCAAACTTTGTTGGGGTCGTCTTGTTTGGCGGCCATTTTTTTGTTTTGGTCTGCTACCCATGCGGTGTATTCCTCGGCGCTGACCACTTTCACGTGGATGGGCATGTAGGCGTGTTCTTTGCCACACAGTTCTTGGCATTGGCCACGGAAATCACCGGTTTTTTCTGCGCGGAACCAGGTGTCACGCACAAAACCAGGGATGGCATCTTGCTTGATACCAAACGAGTTGACGGCAAACGAGTGAATCACATCGTTGGAGGTGGTGATGATGCGGATTTTTTTGCCCACGGGCACCACCATCGGGTTGTCCACTTTCAGCAGGTAGTCGTCGGTGGGCTCAGGCTTGCCGCTGTCAGACATGGCACGTTGCTTCTCGTCCAAGCTAGAGATAAAGCCAATGCCTTCACCCTCGCCCTTGATGTAGTCGTATCCCCATTTCCACTGGTAGCCAGTGGCTTTGATGGTGAGATCGGCATTGGAGGTGTCTTTGCTGGCCACCACCGCTTTGGTGGCTGGCAGCGCCATCAAAATCACAATGATGAAGGGCACCACAGTCCAAGCGATTTCCACTTTGACTGACTCGTGGAAAGTTGCTGGCTTGTGACCCAAGGATTTGCGGTGCTTGAAGATGGAATAGAACATCACGCCAAACACAGCCACGAAAATCACCGTGCAAATGATCAACATGAACCAATGCAGCCAAACTTGCTGCTCGGCAATTTTGGTCACGGGAGGATGCAAATTCAACTGGTTGACCGCAGGGCCGCCAGGCAAATCGTTGACAGCCCAAGCTGCGGTTGCACCATAGGCAGCCAGTGCCAAAGATGCAGTTTCCAATTTTTTGTAAATGTTGTTCATCATGTTTGTAAAGAGTCAACAGAAAAAGTCTTGCCGCTTAACTGGCAGATTCTAGCAACGGAACACTGAGGGGAATCTGACAGCTAGCTTGCATGACCCCAACAACAAGTGGAAAAGCCCCGCACCCTTGTGGGGTCCCATGTTGTTTTGAGAAATACATTCCCGAAAAACCATGCATCAGCCGCGTTGGAGTTGGGCTTTCATTTGCGCCAAGCTCACCTGTGTCTCCGGTTTGACAGCCAAGCGTGTGGGGGCTTTGAAGGCATGGCCATAAATCACCTCGAAGGTCAGCGCCAAACGACCACCATGCGCCGAGTCAGAGAGCTTGGCTCGGAGTTGCTGGTGCAGTTGCTTGAGCCAATCCCGAGCTCGACAAGCGCTGAACCGCTGTGGGCTCAGGTTGCGGCCCAAGCTGCGCAATTCGGTCAACAACGCTTCCGGCGTTTTGTAGGTGAGCGTGATGCGCTCCATGTCCATGATGGGCGCTGCAAAACCCGAACTCAGCAGCATGTCACCCCAATCGTGCATGTCGGTGAAATCGTGGCTGGGCGCAGGCCAGCCCAAGCTGGCGTAAAGCTGGCGCAACTCGCGCAAGCTGTCTGGCCCCAAACAGGAAAACATCACAAAACCTTCTGCGTTCAAGCTGCTGGCCCATTGGGTCATCCATTGCGCTGGGTTGGCTTGCATGTGCAAACCCATGTTGGACCAGAGCATGTCAGCGGCTTGATCGGTTGACAACCCAAAGCGGCGCTGCGGTCCAACCCATCGCCGCCACCAGGGACGTTGCAGGGCTTGACTCGCCCACACCACGTCTGCTGCGTGGCTTTGCACCACAGTGCAGTTGGCTTTGGTAAAAATACTTTCCAACAAATCTTGCGATGCCAAGCCACCTGTGCGCGGTGCCCAGTGCACCCAATGTTGAACTGGATGGCGAATCAACGCCAGACGTCGCGACATGCGCCGTGCCACTTCATTGTGCAACCAAGGTTGGCCAGCGCGGCTGGCTTTCAGGGACACATGCTGACTGGCCACAGCGTCCAGCGGTGGCAACGGGTCACTGTTTTCGGATGCAGGGATCACACTCATGAGCGAAGTTGTTCCCTAAATTGACGGCATGAATTTCATCCGCAAAGCATACCGAAGCTGGTCAACCCATCAGACTTTCACCAAACCATGGTCTTGGCCCAGCCTGTGCCGAGCCTGTGAAACATGGACCACCCAAGCCTTGTGTGTGTCGTGTTTGTCTGCCGCGCCCGGGCCGGTGCTTCGATGCACAAGCTGCGCCATGCCGCTGGCAGTCGCGCCTTCATTGGCCAAGCAGGGGGCTGGGCTTCACAGCTCCAACACCCGCGAACCGCGCCTTTGCTTGGGCTGTTGGATGCAGCCACCGCCCTGGCAGCACTGCCACGCCGCCCTGCCCTATGCGCCGCCTTGGTCCGATTTGATCAGCGCCTTCAAATACCAAGGCGAAGCAGGATTGGTGCGTTTTTTGGCCCTTCCCATGAAAGCCCATGAAGGCATAAAGCAGTTGATGGAGGAAACCGATCTGCTGTTGCCGGTGCCCTTGTCGGCACAGCGCTTGCAACAGCGCGGCTTCAACCAATCACTGTTGTTGGCGCGGGCTTTGTCGCCGCACAAAACCCTGCCCGACGCCTTGCTGCGTCTGCGCGACACGCCGTCGCAAGCAGCTTTGCCGCGTGAAGAACGCCTGCACAACCTGGCCCATGCCCTGGTTTGCAACCCGCGTTTTCTGCCGGCCCTGCAAGGTCGGCGCGTGGCTTTGGTGGACGATGTGCTCACCACCGGCAGCACCTTGCGGGCGTGCACCGACGCTTTGTTGTCGGTCGGTGTGGCACACGTCGACGTCATCGTGTTGGCCCGGGCCACCGGCCTGGAGCCGCCACAATCAGCGCTTGGCCACTGAGTTCCCCATGTTCAATATCGTTCTGGTTCACCCTGAAATCCCACCCAATACTGGCAACGTCATTCGCTTGGCGGCCAACACCGGCTGCGCCTTGCACCTGATTGAGCCGCTGGGTTTTTCCATGGAAGACAAGCAAATGCGCCGCGCCGGTTTGGACTACCGTGAATACGCCACGGTCAAACGCCACGCCAGTTGGCATGCATTTTTAAGTGCCGAGCAGCCCACGCCTGCCCGTTGCTTTGCCCTGACCACCCATGGCCAACACGCGGTGCATGGTTGCCAGTTTCAGCTTGGCGATTGGCTGGTGTTTGGATCGGAAACCCGTGGTTTGCCCAACGATATTCGGGCCTTTTTTCCAGACACCCAAAAAATGCGCCTGCCCATGTTGGACGGTCAGCGCAGCTTGAATTTATCCAATGCCGTGGCCATCACGGTGTATGAAGCTTGGCGGCAACAAGGTTTTGCCTTGCCCAACAACGCGTCGGTTTAAAGCCTTGAACCAGGGCCCCGCTCAGGCGTATTGACGCACCACCGACTCGGCCACACACACCGGCTTGTCACTGCCCTCGCGCTCCACCGTCACCTGCCACGTCATTTGCAAGCCCAGCGGTTCGATGCTGTCGCACGCCAGCAAATGCATGTGGCCGCGCAAACGGCTGCCCACCGGCACCGGCGCTGTGAACCGCACCTTGTTCAAACCGTAGTTGATGCCCATGCGGGTTTGGTGAATTTCAAACGCCGACTCGAACATGCAAGGCAACAAAGACAAGGTGAGGAAACCATGGGCAATGGGGGCACCAAACGGCCCGGCCGCGGCGCGCTCGGGGTCGGTGTGGATCCACTGGTGGTCGTGGGTGGCATCCGCAAATTGGTTCACCTGCGCTTGGGTGATGGTCAGCCAATCGCTGATGGCGACGTCTTGGCCGACGTGCTGGGCCACCTCGTCAAAGGTTTCAAATGTTTTTTTCATGGGGGCAAATGTCGTTCAAACACCCCCTGCCGTCAATCCTGCGCGGGACAGCCGCGCCAGAGCCCGCCAAATGGGTCACCTAAAATCTGTTTTTTTCAAATAAGAAACCCCACGCCATGAGCGCTTTTCACGAAGAAACCGTTTTAACCGTCCACCACTGGACCGAC
>JBIIPF010000029.1:0-12046 GCA_044342755.1 Limnohabitans sp.
CTTCTCTCTTTCAACACCCCCATCCACCAGGAACCCCACATGGCCCTCTCATGGTTAACCGCCCTCAAGGTCGTCCCTTGGGAGAAAGTGCTAGAGCACGCGCCTGGGGTGCTGGACAAGGCGCGGGGCTTCATCGACAAACGCCGCCAGACCGCAGCGGAGCCGCCTACAGAGCTGGCGCAGTTGGCACAGGCCCAGCAGCAAATGGCCCAGGCGCTGGCCGAAGTGGCCGAACAAAACGCCGCGTTGATTGCGGCTGTCACACGCTTGAAGCGGCAGCTGCGTTGGTTGGCGTTGGCGTTGGTGCTGGCCTCGAGTGCTTTTGTGGCGATCGTGGTGTTGAGGGTGGGCTAGTTCAATCCGCCACAAACTGATCCGGGTTTTTGCCCTTGAACGGCGCATAAAAAGCCTTGATTTGCGCCATGTCGGCTTCCAAATCGCCGCTGGGCATGAAGGCCGGCCCGATACCGCTTTTCTTTTGCGCAAAATCCATGTAGCCCAGCATAATGGGCACCTGGGCCCCCAAGGCGATGTAGTAAAAACCGGTTTTCCAATGCCTCGATTGGCTGCGCGTGCCCTCGGGCGGCACCACCAAATGCAAATCCCGCTGGGCGTTTTGCAGGATTTGCACAGACGCTTCCACCAAATTGGTTGACTGTGAGCGGTTGACTGCAATACCGCCCAGCCACAGCATCAGGTGGCGAAAAGGAAACCGGAACAGCTGCTGCTTGCCCATCCACTGGATGTTCAGGTTCATGGCAAAGGCCACCATCAAGGTATAGGGGAAGTCCCAGTTGCTGGTGTGTGGCGCCGCAATCACCACGCTTTTGGGGGTGTTGGTCGGCATCGCGCCCGTCAGGGTCCAGCCCAGCAGGCGCAAGGTGAGTCGAGATAACCAGCGCAGCATGGGGCTGAGCACAGGCGTGGTGAAGATGGTGATGCGCATACGACTGCTGGAAAAATAATGCGCCGACCATACCACCTGAATGCAGGGGGTTAGCCTTGGCTCATCACCTTGACGCGTATCTGGTGCACCGGGTGACCTTGGGCCCGTAAATGGGCGCTGATGGCTGGCAAAAGTTGTCGCAACTTGGCACCAGCAGCATTGTGCTGAACCAGCAAGCACCAACCGTCTTGGTCGATCGGCCCAGCCTTGATTTGGGCGCCCAGACCAGGGGGCAACACAGATTGGATGCTGCTCAGGTAATGTGCAGACTGCTTTTGCAACTGCATCAAGCCAGCCAAAGAACCGGATTGCTCAATGGCGGTCATGACGGGGGTGCCTGAAGGGGGATTGAACACGGGGCGGGACATGGGGAATTATGGACCTGGTGGCCGGTTAAAATCGCCGGCTTCGACAAAGGAATGTGTGCCCTTTGGCCTGCCCCCCGGCAGTGCATGGGCGCACCGCTTGCATGGCCTTCAATCTACTGACCCAAATCTTTGGCAGCCGCAATGATCGGTTGCTCAAACAATATCGCAAAACCGTAGAGCGCATCAACGCGCTGGAGAACGGCTTGTCCGCTTTGTCGGATGAGGCTTTGCAAGCCAAAACCAACGAGTTCAAGCAGCGTTTTCTGAGCGGTGAAAGCCTGGACAACTTGCTGCCCGAGGCTTTTGCCGTTGTCCGCGAAGCCTCTAAGCGCGTCATGAAGATGCGCCACTTTGACGTTCAAATGATGGGCGGGATCGCTTTGCACCAAGGCAAGATTGCCGAAATGCGCACTGGCGAGGGCAAAACCCTGACCGCCACGTTGGCGGTCTACCTCAATGCCCTGAGCGGCAAAGGCGTGCATGTGGTCACGGTCAACGACTATTTGGCCAACCGAGACGCGCAATGGATGGGTCGGCTCTACAACTTCTTGGGTCTGAGCGTGGGTGTCAATTTGTCGCAACTGTCCCGCGAAGAAAAACAAGCGGCTTACCAATCGGACATCACCTACGGCACCAACAACGAATACGGCTTTGACTACCTGCGTGACAACATGGTTTACGAGGCCAACGAACGGGTGCAGCGTGTGTTGAATTACGCCATCGTTGACGAGGTGGACTCCATCTTGATCGACGAGGCGCGCACGCCGTTGATCATCAGTGGACAAGCCGAAGACCACACCGAGACCTATTTGGCCATGAACAAAGTGGTGCCACACCTGACCCGCCAAGAAGGTGAAATGGACTTGCGCACCGGCGAAGGCGTCATCACCCCCGGCGACTTCACGCTGGATGAAAAATCCCATCAGGTCTACCTGACAGAATTGGGCCATGAGAAAGCCGAAAAAATCTTGGCTGAACTAGGCTTGTTGCCCGCTGGCGCCTCTCTTTATGACCCGTCCCACATCGGCTTGGTGCATCACCTGTATGCCGCTTTGCGCGCGCAACACCTCTACCACTTGGACCAGCACTATGTGAACCAAGCAGGCGAGATTGTCATCGTCGACGAATTCACGGGCCGCTTGATGTCAGGCAGACGTTGGAGCGATGGTCTGCACCAAGCGGTGGAGGCCAAGGAGGGCGTGGCCATCCAAGCCGAAAACCAAACCATGGCGTCCATCACATTTCAAAACTACTTCCGCTTGTATGAAAAGCTAAGTGGCATGACTGGAACCGCCGACACCGAGGCCTACGAGTTCCAAGAAATTTACGGCTTGGAAACCGTGCTGGTTCCGCCCAACAAACCCAGCAAGCGCTCTGACCAACTCGACCGGGTTTACAAAACTGCTGACGAAAAATACAAAGCCGCCATCGACGACATCCGTGAATGTCACGAACGCGGTCAACCGGTGTTGGTGGGTACCACCTCCATCGAGTTGTCGGAACTGTTGGCCGAGATGCTCACCAAGGCAGGCTTGCCGCACCAGGTGCTCAATGCCAAACAGCATGCGCGTGAAGCGGACATCGTGGCACAAGCGGGTAGCGCCAAAGCCATCACCATCGCCACCAACATGGCTGGTCGTGGAACGGACATCGTGTTGGGCGGTAATGTCGAAAAAAGCATTGCTGCCGTAGAAGCCGACGAGTCCATCAGTGACGGCGACAAACAAACGCAAATCGCATCGCTTCGCACCCAATGGACGAAAGACCACGAATTTGTGAAATCGGTGGGTGGTTTGCGCATCATCGCCACCGAGCGCCACGAGTCGCGCCGTATTGACAATCAATTGCGCGGTCGTTCGGGTCGTCAAGGCGACCCCGGCTCGTCACGTTTTTACCTGAGCTTGGACGATTCGCTGATGCGCATTTTTGCGGGCGAGCGGGTCAAAGCCATCATGGACCGTTTGAAGATGCCCGAAGGCGAAGCCATCGAAGCGGGCATGGTCACACGCAGCATAGAAAGTGCCCAGCGCAAAGTGGAGTCGCGCAATTTCGATATCCGCAAGCAATTGCTGGAATACGATGATGTGTCCAATGATCAGCGCAAAGTCATTTACCAGCAGCGCAATGACATCTTGGACGCCACAGATTTGACAACCCAAATTGCCAGCTTGCGCGAGGGTTGCTTTACTGACTTGGTGCGTCAGTTTGTGCCTCAAGAATCGGTGGAAGAACAGTGGGACGTTCCGGGACTGCAAGCAGTTCTTGAAAACGAATGGCACTTGACTATTGAACTCAACGCCATGGTTCAAGAAGCGCAAGCCATCACTGACGAAGATATCGTGAACACGGTCGTCGAGGCTGCACATGCGCATTTCGAGGCCAAGATCAACTTGGTGGGCGCAGAGCAATTCAAGCCTTTCATGCGCGCGGTCTTGCTGCAAAACATTGACAGCCATTGGCGCGAACATTTGTCGTCACTCGACTATTTGCGCCAAGGCATTCATTTGCGCGGCTACGCGCAAAAGCAACCCAAGCAAGAGTACAAGCGCGAAGCCTTCGAGCTCTTTGGTCAGCTGCTGGACATGGTGAAAAACGAAGTCACCCGCGTGTTGATGACGGTTCAAATCGACAACACCTCGCAAGTGGCGCAAGCCGCCCAAGCCATTGAAGCGCGGGCCGAGGCCATCAGCAACCTGACCTACACCGCGCCAGACGAAACCGGGCAACCCCAAGTGCTGGGACAACAGGTTCTGCAGGAACAGGTGCCTGTTGTCGGCCGCAATGAGCCCTGTCCGTGTGGCAGCGGTAAAAAATACAAGCATTGCCACGGCAAGCTGGCCTGAGCATGGCGGTTCACTTGCACGTGGCTCAGCCACAAGACTTGCATCCTGTCGCCGGGGTGCGCATTGGCATCACCGAAGCCGGTGTGCGCAAAGCCAATCGCAAAGACCTCACGGTGTTTGAGCTTGTACAGGGCACCGCAGTCGGCGCCGTGTTCACACAAAACCGATTTTGTGCGGCGCCCGTGCAAATTTGCCGCCAACACTTGTCATCTGGACAGGGCATTCGCGCCTTGGTCATCAACACCGGTGTGGCCAACGCGGGCACGGGTGCATCGGGTTTGCAACACGCCAACGCCGTGTGTGCTGCCGTGGCCTCCCAATTGAACATCAGCCCTGCGCAGGTGCTGCCGTTTTCCACCGGCGTCATCATGGAGCCGCTGCCCTTTCAGCGCATCATCGATGGCTTGCCCAAGGCCTTGGCGGCCGCGCAAACTGACAACTGGGCCTTGGCATCCCAAGCCATCATGACCACCGACACCTTGCCCAAAGCGGTCAGTCGTCAAGTGCAAATAGACGGTCAAACCATCACGGTCACCGGCATCTCCAAAGGCGCAGGCATGATCCGCCCCAACATGGCCACCATGCTGGGCTTCATGGCCACCGATGCGGCCATCGATGCTTCCCTCATGAATGCCTTGGCCAGCGAATTGGCCGAAGCTTCCTTCAACCGCATCACCATTGATGGCGATACGTCGACCAACGATTCTTTCGTGGTCATGGCCACGGGCCAAGCGGGCAACCACTTGGTCACAGCTTGGCACACCGAGGCCGCCCAACTGCTCAAGAAAACGCTGATGGAAGTGGCGCAATGGTTGGCGCAAGCCATCGTGCGCGATGGCGAAGGCGCCACCAAATTCATCACGGTGCGCGTTGAAGGCGGACAAACCCCGGCCGAATGCCGACAAGTGGCCTATGCCATCGCCCATTCACCTTTGGTGAAAACCGCGTTTTTTGCCAGCGACCCCAACTTGGGCCGCATCTTGGCCGCCGTCGGATACGCCGGCATTGCCGACTTGGACCAAAGCCTGATTGAGCTGTATTTGGACGATGTGCATGTGGCCACGCAGGGTGGCCGCCACCCCGCTTACCAAGAAGAAGACGGCCAGCGCATCATGAAGCAAGACGAGATCACCATCCGCGTCCTGCTGGGGCGCGGGCAAGCCCATGACCAGGTCTGGACCTGTGACTTGAGCCACGAGTACGTCACCATCAACGCCGATTACCGCAGCTGAGCATGGCCACGAACGACGCTTTGGAACGCCTGTTGCACCGCGCAGAGGTGCTGATGGCCCGCATTGAAGCCGTGTTACCGCAACCGCTTCATGCGCCCGATTGGCAAGCCAGTGTGGCCTTTCGCTACCGCAAGCGCAGCAGCGGCCACGGGGTCCTTGAACCTGTGCGTCATATCGGCAGCATGTCCTTGGATGATTTGAAAGAAATCGACCAGCAGAAAGAAAAAATCCAGCGCAACACCTTGCAGTTTTTGCAAGGCTTGCCAGCCAACAATGTGTTGCTCACAGGTGCGCGTGGCACGGGCAAGTCGTCCTTGGTGAAGGCCTGCTTGAACACCTATGCCGCGCAAGGTTTGCGCCTCATTGAGGTGGACAAGCACGACATGGTGGACTTGCCCGACATCATCGATGTGGTGGCCGCACGTCCCGAAAAATTCATGGTGTTTTGCGACGACCTCAGTTTTGACGAAGGCGAGCCCGGCTACAAAGCCTTGAAATCCATTTTGGACGGCACCGTGGCCGCCGCTTCACCCAATGTGCTGATTTACGCCACCAGCAACCGTCGGCATTTGCTGCCCGAGTACATGAAGGACAACCTGAGCTACACCCACACCGAGGACGGTGAAGTGCATCCAGGTGAAGTCATCGAAGAAAAAATTTCGCTGTCAGAGCGTTTTGGTTTGTGGGTGAGCTTTTACCCGTTCAGCCAAGACGAGTATTTGCACATCGTCGACCAATGGCTGCAGTCCTTGGGTGTGGCCAAAGACGCCAGCGCCAAAGCCCATCCCGAGGCGCTGATTTGGGCACTGGAGCGTGGTTCACGCAGTGGCCGTGTGGCCTACCAATTCGCCCGCGATTTCGCCGGACGGCACGGCGGCTGAACCCATGTCACGTTTGCAAGGCCAAGCCGGTGCCCGTGTGGCCGATGGCGAGTTGCCGCGCGAAGGCGGCACTGATCGCCCCGTCACCTTGGTGGCCGTGGGCGTGTTGTTCCAAGCCGATGGGCGTTTCTTGCTGACCACCCGCCCTCCCGGCAAAGCTTATGCAGGCCATTGGGAATTTCCTGGCGGCAAAATCGAAGCGGGTGAAACCGTAGCGCAAGCCTTGACCCGCGAATTGCAAGAGGAATTGGGCATCACCATTGCGAGTCCGCAGCCTTGGAAAACCGAGCGCATCGACTACCCGCACGCCTTGGTTGAACTGCATTTCTGCCAAGTGCACCAATGGACGGGGGAATTGCAAATGAAAGAAGGCCAGGATTTTTCTTGGCAGCAGTTGCCGGTCCATGTCTCACCGGTGCTGCCCGGCACCTTGCCGGTGCTCGAGTGGTTGGCTCAGGCGCAGAGTTCGATTTCAAACTCGGCATTGCCCACGGACGCTTGAGGTTTGTTGCCCCATGATTGGTGAATCAGACGCACCCACACCATCATGCGGTTACCGCTGATTTCAGGCACCAAACCCAGCGATGGATCGATGAACACCCGCATCATTTGAAAACGGCCTTGTGGCAAGGCTTGTTGAAACTGTCCCTGGGTGGCCATCACGCGCTGCGGTGCGCCGCTTTCGCGCAGCAAGCGCATCAGCAAGCCCACGCTGTCATTCAACGCTTTCAGGGGCTCGGACCATTTCAAGATGTCCATGCGTCGTTCATCGGGGTCCCGTTGTTGCCAGGCGTGGTAGCCGGGCAAGTCAAAAGCACAAGTGCCGCCTGGTACAGACACCCTGTTGCGCAAGCTGCTGAGGAAATCGCTTTCGGTGACGCAGTTGCTGATGCGGCCAACCACGGTGTTGAAGCCTTGCAGGCAATGGTCGATGCGCGACAGCAAATCATCCAGCACCGCTTCTGACACCGAAGGGTTGCCGCGGTAGCTCATGAACTGTTGCTTGTGCCGCTCTAGTTCTTTCAAGATATCGGATTTCAAATCGGAGCGGCCGCCCACCTCGACGATTTCAAACAAGGTGGTGAGTGCAAAGTGGTGGTCAATTTCGGAGGTGCGCAGCAACAATTGCTCGAACCGGCCCAGCAAGTACTCCAGTCGCAAATAAGTGCGGATACGCTCGTTGAAAGGGTGTTCGTAAAGAATCACGGACTGCACTGGCCTGCTGGGGGTGGGAACAGCGGAAATGATAACCGCTGAAAAGCCGATTCAAAGCAGGGCCAGAGGCTTATTCTGCAGGTGGATGGCCTGTGCCTGTTGGTGCAAATCTGCCAATCGATCGGTGTTGTTGAAGACCACGATGTCGGCTGCCGCCAAGCGCTGGGCGCGGGAGACTTGGTTGGCCATGATTTGCCGCACCTCCACGGCTGACAGTTGGCTGCGCTTCATCACCCGGGTGACTTGCGTGTCTTCCTCGCAATCGACCACGATGATTTGTTGCAAGACAGCCAACCAGTGGGCTGACTCCACCAGCAAAGGGATGTCAATGACTACCAATGAATTACCTTTGTCCTTGATGGACGCTTCAGCTTGCTGGATGGCCGTCAAGATCAGCGGGTGCAGCAAGGTCTGCAGTGCGAGTTTGGCCCGAGCCTGGGTGAACACCAGTTGCCGCATCCTGGGGCGGTCCAAAGCACCCTCTGGTGTGATGAAGTCAGAGCCAAAGTATTGTCGAATGGGCTCGATCGCTGCGCCTTGAGGTGCTGTGAGTGCGTGCGATAGGTCGTCGGCATTGATGAGGGGAAAGCCTCTGTCTTGCAGCAACTTCCCAAGCGTGGATTTGCCGCTGCCAATGCCGCCGGTCAAGCCAATGCGTTTGAATGAGGGGGGTGCCATGGGCACAGTCTATAAGAAGCCCAAGCCCTCTAAAGCACCTGCCCGAGCTGAAAGACGGGCAAGTACAAAGCCACCACCAAACCACCAACCAAGCCGCCCAGCACCACCACCATCAAAGGTTCAATCAACTGCGTCATGCCGTCAATTTGCCACTCCAAGGCTTGCTCATGGTCTTGCGCAGCCTGCGCTAGCAAAGTGGCCAAGGTGCCAGACTCTTCACCTACGGCCACCATTTGAATCAGCAAGTCTTCAAAGACAGATTGCTTTTGGCGGGTCTGCGGCAGCAGCAGATGCACCGATTGCATCGCTGCAGACAAGCTGCTGCCTTGCGTGACCGCATGGCGTATGGACCAGGTGAACAAGCCATAGACACGGTTTGGGCAAGCGCCAGCAGTGACTTCCAAGGCGTCCAGCAAGGGCACACCTGATTGCAGCAAAGTGGCCATGCAACGCGTCCAGATGGCATCGTTCGAAGCCCGCATCAGCACGCCAGCCAGCGGCATGCGCAGAAGGCCTATCGCGGTCTGCAGTTGCCAAAATTCACTGCGACGGTATGCGCTGCGCAGACCAAGGACCAGCAACAGCAGCCAGAGCAAGGCCAGCGGCCCAGAATGCAACAGACCCTCGCTCATTCGAAGCACCACCAGGGTGGCAGCTGGCAATTCGGCGCCAAACGAAGCAAAGATGTTTTGAAAGACGGGCACCACCCAGATCAAGATCACGGCCGTGACCATCACGCCAATCAGCAACACCGCCACCGGATAGACCAAGGCCATCTTTACTTTTTGGCGCAACTTGTGTTGACGCTCCAGGTAGGTGGCCAAGCGTCGCAGCATGCCGTCGAGGTTGCCTGACATTTCACCTGCAGCCACCAACTGGCAGTAGAAATGGTCAAACACTTGTGATTCTCGCAAGGCTTGTTGCAATGACATGCCTTGGGCAATCTGATGCCGCAACTGCCGCAGCGTGTCTTGCAAAGGTTCGAAACGCACCCCCTTGGCGACAGTGTCCAAGGATTGCAGCAATGGCACTCCCGCGCAGACCAATGTGGCCAATTGTTGAGTGAAGCCGGACAAATGGTGCACCGGTATGTCAGGCATGCGCGGCCCCCGAAAGCTCTTCTAAAGAGGTATCCCCAGCCGCTACTTTCTGCAAGCCATCCTCGTGCAAACTCAGCACGCCTTCTTGGCGGGCTTGAGCAGCAATCTCCAAGGCAGAGGCTTGCGCCAAGATCAGGTTTTGCATGGCCTCACTGATGGGCATGACCTGGTGAATCCCAATGCGCCCTTTGTAACCCTGTTGGCATTGCGGACAGCCGATGGCTTTGTAGCGTTGCTGCCCGGGCACCAACTGCTTGCAATGCGGACACAAGCGGCGTACCAAACGCTGGGCACAGATCAAGACCACGCTGCTGGCCAAATTGAAGCCTGCGATGCCCATGTGGTTCAGACGGGTGAGGGTGCTTGGGGCATCGTTGGTGTGCAAGGTGGAGAGCACCAAATGCCCAGTTTGGGAAGCTTTGATGGCGATGTCGGCGGTTTCGCTGTCGCGAATTTCGCCCACCATCAAGATGTCGGGGTCTTGCCTCAGCAAAGCCCGCAATGCGGTCGCAAAACTCAAGCCCGCGCGTTCATTCACATTCACTTGGTTGATGCCAGGCAGCACAATTTCAGAGGGGTCTTCCACGGTGGCGATGTTCACCTCGGGTGTGTTGAGTTGCGCCAAACAGGTGTAGAGCGTTCGGGTTTTGCCTGAACCTGTGGGTCCGGTGATCAGCACCATGCCATGGGGCCGATTGATGGCTTCCAGCAAGCGTTGCTGGGACATGGCGGATAAACCCAAAGACCGCATGTCCCAAGCTTGCGCGTGAAAATCCAGCACGCGCAACACCACCTTTTCACCATGCAAGGTAGGCAAGGTGCTCACCCGCAGGTCCACCATGCGCGAAGCCATGGCCACCTGCATGCGTCCGTCCTGCGGTTGGCGTTTCTCGGCGATGTCCATGCGCGACAAGACTTTGATGCGCGAGACGATGCGTTCGCGCAATGCGGCAGGCGGCGGTGACATTTCTTGCAACAAACCATCGATGCGCAAGCGAATGCGCAACAGGCTTTCATAGGGCTCGAGATGAATGTCAGAGGCTTGCAAGTGCAAGCTTTGTTGCAACAAATGGCTCAGCCAGTCCACGGCTTGTTGGTCTTGTGGGTTGTTGCGCTGCTCTGAGATGGCGGACTTGTTCATGTCTGCCAATGTAGGCCGTCGATGCCGTTCTAGGGGCAAACCGGACTCACTGAATTTGTGACTGTGATTGAAAGAAATTTGAATGGATCAAGAGTACTCGTCAGTAACTGGTGATTGCCCCGATGACTTCGTGGAATTGATTTGCAAAAATCAATCTATGCTCGACAAAAATACGGAAATTATCAAAACCCTTCATTCAGACTTTGACCCTGAGCTGGTTCTGATTCAAATACAAAAAGACCATCAGGCTTATTGGGTTCATGCTTTGGGCGAACAGCCGGTAGCTTTTGGCCAGCTCACCCAAGCGACCGAGTACGCACAAGGGAAATTGAAATCTTTTTACAAATAAAGAATTACTTTCTCAATTCTGGTGTCAACAGGCAGCCAAAGATGGACTCCCCTCTGTCAGTTGTAAGATCATCATTGAAAATGACTGCAAACCAAACCCCCTGTTGATGAGGAAATCATGAAGCGCTTGTTGTTGGTGTCAATCTTGTCTATGAATTCCTTGGCCTTTGCGCACTGCGCTGGCCCCGTGCCTTGTGAAATGAAATACGTGGATGTCGCTTTCCTCAAGACCAAGCGCACTGGTGCCGATATTGAAAAGGCCAAAGCCATGCGCGAAGAGGGTGAAAAACTCTTCAAAGAAGGCAAAGAAGATGAAGCACTCAAGTTGCTTCAAGAGACTAAAAAATTCCTGTTGGATTAAGGAGTTCTCAACATGATTCGTCAGTTGCTCAACTTGTGCTTCGTTGGACTGTGCCTGCTGCCCATGCTGTCCCACGCGGGCGACATTTCTGAATGCGCGAAGATGGAAGACAAAGACAAAAAGCATTTCTGCTTGGCCAGTTATGCGGGCAGCGGCACCTATTGCGACAAAATCGCCAACGGCGAGCGTCGCCGCGAATGCATGTTCAAGGTGGTCAGGCTTCAGCGAGACGTGACGTATAAGGCCGTTAAACCCAAAGCCGCCGATTGATCAGGTTTGCCGATCTAAAAGTTGAGACGCCACGTCGCTCAGCGCCTCTTTGTAAAGACTATCCGGCAACACCCGCAACGAATTCATGGCCAATTGCGCCTCCGAAGAGGCGGCCTCGCGGGTGGCTTGCATGGCACCGGTTTCCCGAACGATCTGCACAATATCCGCTAAGGCATCCACCTCGCCTTGCTCAATGGCGCGTTTAACCAAAGCGCATTGGGCGGGGTTGCCTCGTTGCATGGCCACAATGAGGGGCAAGGTGGCCTTGCCTTCGCGCAAGTCGTCGCCCAGGTTTTTGCCCATCAAGGCGGCGTCGCCGTCATAGTCCAGCACATCGTCAATCACCTGGAAAGCGGTGCCCAAGGCTTGACCGTATTGGGCGCAAGCGGTTTCCACCGCCGCTGAACTTTGGGTCAGGACGGCGGGCAGGCGGGTGCTGGCTTCAAACAATTTGGCGGTTTTCGAGCGAATGACCCGCAAATAAGCGTCGACATCGAGGGAGGCGTCATGCATGTTCATGAGTTGCATCACCTCGCCCTCGGCGATCACGTTGGTGGCCTCGGCCACGATGTCCAGGATGCGCAGGTTTTGGCACTCGACCATCATTTGAAAGGCGCGGGAATACAAAAAATCGCCGACCAAGACGCTGGCGGGGTTGCCAAA
>JBIIPF010000251.1:0-3023 GCA_044342755.1 Limnohabitans sp.
TCAGTGTGCGGCAGTTGAGTTCACGGCCCAACTTGCGGCCATGCACCACATGGCCTGAGATGGCGTAGGGGCGGCCCAGCAACTGCGCCACCTCTTGCATCTGGCCGCGTTGCAAGGCGTTGCGCACGGCCGAGCTGGAGACGCGCAAGCCTTTCACTTCATAGCTGTTCATGCGCGCCACATCAAAGCCCAGTGACGCACCGGCGGCGTCGAGCATGGCGTAGTCGCCAGTGCGTTTGGCGCCAAAGCGGAAATCGTCGCCCACCAACACATACTTCACGCCCAACCCGTTCACCAACACCTGTTGAATGAACGCGTCGGGTTGTTGTGCGGCAAACCCTTGGTTGAAGGGCAGCACCACGCACTGGTCCACACCGCAGTCTTGCAGTTCGTGCAGCTTGTCGCGCAGCGTGGCAATGCGGGCCGGGGCGAGGTCGGGTTGTTGGTGTTGCTGAGCAAAGAAGTCGCGCGGATGCGGCTCGAAGGTCATGACACAACTGGGCACACCACGGTGCCGCGCTTCGTTGTTCAGCAAAGCCAGCATGGCTTGATGGCCTCGGTGCACCCCATCAAAGTTGCCAATGGTCAGCGCGCACGCCGGGGCCAGTTGCGGATGTTGAAAACCTCGAAAGATGCGCATTGCAAAACCACATGCCACGGGGGCGTCATTGAAACAAGGTATATTGTCTAGCAATCGACGTCAGTGCTCGCTTATCTCTTTGGAGGTGCAAGTTGAAGGTCTTGAAGCTGTCTGCCCAAGGGCTCCCGCAGTCTTGGATTTCACTCGAACAAGCCGTGATTCACTATGCGGCAGACGAGGTGCGCTGGGAGGCCGGCGTGGAAATCGCCGTCTACCACGGTGGCCACAACGCTGTCACTGGTTTGCAATCGCTGATCACCGTCAACAGCATCATTGGCACCAAAGGCGTGCCGCGCATCAATCCCTTTGAATTGAAACCGGGTCTGACCAACAGCAAATTGTTTGCTCGTGACCGCAACATCTGCGCGTATTGCGGCGACGACTTCCACGAAACCGAACTCACCCGCGAACACATCATCCCCTTTGGCCAACACGGCGTGGACAGTTGGATGAATGTGGTCACTGCGTGCCGCGCTTGCAATCACCGCAAAGCCAACCGCACCCCCGAGCAGGCCAAGATGCCCTTGCTCTACACCCCGTATGTGCCCACCCTGTGGGAAGACTTCATCCTGCGCAACCGCCGTATCTTGGCGGATCAAATGGAGTTTTTAAGAGCGCATGTGCCGAGAAATTCGCGCTTGGCTGCGTGACATCTTGGCTGGTTGAATCAGCCTTTCATGCACGCCAACAACTGCGCCACCACCCTCGGATACATCTGATGCTCTTGCGTCAGCACCCTGGCGGCCAATCTGTCGGCGGTGTCACCAGGCATGACGGGCACCACGGCTTGGGCCAAGATGTCGCCATGGTCGAGTTCTGCGGTCACGCGGTGCACCGTGGCACCGGCGAATTGACAACCTTCATCCAAAGCGCGTTGGTGCGTGTGCAAACCCGTGAAGGCGGGCAGCAGTGAAGGGTGGATGTTGATCAAACGTCCCGCGTAATGCGCCACAAACCCCGGTGTCAAGATGCGCATGAAACCGGCCAGCAGCACCAAGTAGGGCTCATGTTGATCAATCTCGGCCATCAAGGCCGCGTCAAAAGCCGCGCGTGGCTCGGCCTCGTGGGCAAAGGCTTGGTGGTTCACCACCGCTGTTGTCAAACCCTGTGCTTGGGCCAACATCAATCCCTTGGCATCAGGCTTGTTGCTGATGACGGCGGCCACTTGGGCTTGGTAGCGCGTGGCCCAGTCGTCGCGCTGCGCGGTGCGCACGATGGCGGCCATGTTGGAGCCGCCGCCTGAAATCAGGATCACCAAGTTTTTCATGGGGCTCATTATCCCGATGCCACCCCCGTGTTCATGCGGGGGTGAAAAATAAAACGAGCGTGCTAAAACATCGTCTTTGCAAACCACAGACCCGCCGTCGGAGAACACCATGGATTTGGCTTTCACCCCTGAAGAACAGGCTTTTCGCGAAGAGGTACGCACTTGGGTGCAAGCCCATTTGCCTGCGCAGCTTTCGCACAAAGTGCACAACGCCTTGCGTTTGTCCCGTGAAGACATGCAGTCATGGTCCAAAATTTTGGGTGCCAAAGGCTGGCTCGGCTACGCCTGGCCTGCACAGTTTGGCGGCCCCGGTTGGAACGCGGTGCAAAAGCATTTGTTCGAAGAAGAATGCGCCTTGGCGGGTGCACCGCGCATCGTGCCGTTTGGCCCGGTGATGGTGGCGCCGGTCATCATGGCCTTTGGTTCAGCCGAACAACAACAACGGTTTTTGCCAGGCATCGCCAGTGGCGAAGTCTGGTGGAGCCAGGGTTACAGCGAACCCGGCTCAGGCTCCGATCTCGCGTCTTTGAAAACACGGGCAGATCGTGTGGGCGACAAGTACATCGTCAACGGTCAAAAAACCTGGACCACCTTGGGCCAGTTTGGCGATTGGATTTTTTGCTTGGTGCGCACCGACAGCAGTGGCAAGCCGCAAACCGGCATTTCGTTTTTGCTCATCGACATGAAGTCGCCCGGCGTGTCTGTGCGCCCGATCAAATTGCTCGATGGTGAATGCGAGGTCAACGAGGTCTGGTTTGACAACGTGGAAGTGCCCGCCGAGAACCTGGTGGGCGAAGAAAACAAAGGTTGGAATTACGCCAAGTATTTGCTGGCCCACGAGCGCACCAACATCGCCGACGTCAACCGCGCCAAGCGCGAACTTGAGCGCTTGAAACGCATTGCCAAAGCCGAAGGCGTGTGGGAAGACATGCGGTTTCGCGATGAAATCGCCAAGCTCGAAGTGGACGTGATGGCCTTGGAGATGATGGTGCTGCGTGTGCTGAGTGCCGAGAAATCGGGCAAACAATCCTTGGACATCGCGGGCTTGCTGAAAATTCGCGGTTCTGAAATTCAGCAGCGTTACAGCGAACTCATGATGCTGGCTGCAGGCCCGTT
>JBIIPF010000252.1:0-3022 GCA_044342755.1 Limnohabitans sp.
GTAGGCGTTTTTATGATACATAAATTCAAAGATTTGCCGAAATTTTGTATCACCCGCTGACCAAAGAAATGGGTAGAAATGGGGGTCAGATTCCAATTAATTTCGGAAATGGGGTCAGATTCCAATTAATTCACGCGGCTTGCCGACCACGGTGGGCTCGTCCGCCGCTCACCGCCACTTCGTGGCAACGTTCGCTACGCATCCGACCCGCCATGTTCGCCAAGCTGAAACATCACTTTAAAGCCGCTCGGCTTGGGGGCCATTTTTTGAGCGAAAGACCAGAAAAATGCGCCCCCATGGCGGGCGGCGCAGGCGTGTTTTCAAAACCAGCAGGGCATGATGAAGCCCATGGCGGGCGGCGCAGGCGGAAATTTGAAATCAGCACGGCCCATCAAGACCTCACGATGCAGGCTGGCCAGAAAGCGCCGTAGCAACAGCAGGGAAGGCCTTCAACAACTGCTTGTCTGCCGTGACCAAGGGCACGCTGAGGTGCTGCGCCAAGGCGACATATTCGCAGTCGTAAGCCGAGCAACCCGTTTCATGCGCCAAGCGCAAAACCGGCAAGGCGGAGACCTCGAACTCGTTGTCGGCCAGCAGGTCTTGCGCGCTCTTGAACATGTCGATGGCTTGATCCAAGCTCAACAAACCTTGTCGCAGGTAGGTTGCCAAGATGTTGCGGAATTCACTGCGCCACAAGCGCGGCACAGCCCAATCCGCGTCGCGCAACAGCAGGTTTTCCGCACTCTGGGTGAATGGCCCCGGCAAGTAAAGATAGGCCACCACATTGACGTCCACAACGATCATGCGCGTCCAAAACGTTTGAATTCATCAATGTCTTGCGGGGTGAATGCCCGTGTTTTCAGGCTGTCGCGAATCGCTTGGGCTTTGCTGGCGTGGCCAAGGGCCGAGGTTTTGCGCGGCAGCAAAACCGTCTCCAAGCAAGCAATGGCTTCGCTGTTGAGGCTGCGCCGGTTGGCTTCGGCAGACGATTTCAACTGTGTGTAGACATTTTCAGGAATGCCTTTCAACGTGATGGTGGTGGACATGATCCCTCCCTTTAAGCGGTTTCATTTTGGTTGCACTTTGGTATTGAGTCAATCATATTTCTTGGGAAATCGGGAAAATTGGGGTCCGATTTCAATGAATTCAAGCGGCAACTGTCAGCTGACACATCAACTCAAAGCCGCTCGGCTTGGGGGCCATTTTTTGAGCGAAAGACCAGAAAAATGCGCCCCCATGGCGGGCGGCGCAAGCGTGCCTCCATGACAGCCTGCCTTCAGCGACTTCACCGCCGAAGCTCGCAACCCCAATTTGTAAGCCTGCCAACGGCCTGCCAGTGCTAAATTCTTCGCGGACCCCAGCATGGGGATAACTTAACGGAGACATGGTTCATGTGGAAATTGGCATTGGGATTTGTGATTTTTGCTGCTGTCGCGCTTTTTGCGATTTACAAAGCGGGCGGCAATGTGGATATGAGCGGTGAAAAACACGGTGCTGATGCGGTGCACGCGCCAGAGGACACCAAACCAGCCGCCGCCCCCGCAGCGGCCCCTGAAACACCAGCCGCCGCGCCTGTGCCAGCCAAGTAAACGCGGGCTTAGCCTGTATTCCGCAGGCCGGCTGCAATCCCATTGATGGACAGGTGAATGCCGCGCTGCGCCCGCTCGTCGGTGATGCCAGCGCGGTGTCGTCGGATCAACTCCACTTGCAGGTGGTGCAGCGGGTCGATGTAGGGAAAGCGGTGTTTGATGGAGCGCGCCAGCGCCGCGTTGTTGGCCAGGCGTTGTTTGGCCCCGGTGATCAGCTGCAAAGCTTGCGTCGTCAGCTGCCACTCGGTCTCCAGCGCTTTGAAAATACGACGGCGCAATTTGACATCAGTCACCAACTCGGCGTAGCGCGAGGCCAGCGCCAAATCGCTTTTGGCCATCACCATGTCGATGTTGGAGAGCAGGGTGCGGAAAAACGGCCATTGCTTCTCCATGCGCCGCAACAGCGCCAGAGCCTGCGGGCGGCTCAGGCTGGGGTGGTGGTCTAAAAACTGTTGCACCGCCGAACCAAAGCCGAGCCAACCGGGCAGGGTCAGGCGACACTGCCCCCAACTGAACCCCCAGGGAATGGCGCGCAGGTCTTCAATCCTTTGCGAGGCTTTGCGCGAGGCCGGGCGCGAGCCAATGTTGAGGGCCGCAATTTCACGCAAGGGCGTGGCTTCAAAAAAGTAATCGGTGAAACCAGGGGTCTCGTACACCAAATGCCGATAGGCCTTGAAGCTGTGCGATGACAAACTTTCAGCCGCTTCAATGAAAGCGCGTGGCGCGGCTTTTTGGGTTTGCAACAAGCTGGCTTCCAAGGTGGCCGCCACCAAGGTTTCCAGGTTGCGCCGTCCCAAAGCGGGGTTGGCGTACTTGGAATTGATGACTTCGCCTTGTTCGGTGAGCCGGATTTGGCCGCGCACCGTGCCGGGGGGCTGCGCAAGAATCGCGTCGTAACTCGGGCCACCGCCGCGTCCCACGGTACCGCCGCGCCCATGGAACAAGCGCAGCGTGATGCCGTGTTCTTCCTCCAATTGTTGGAACACATTCACCAAAGCGAGTTCAGCTTGGTAGAGCGACCAGTTGCTGGTGAAGATGCCGCCGTCTTTGTTGCTGTCCGAGTAGCCCAGCATGATGTCTTGCTCGCCACTGCTGCGTTTCACCATGGCCGCGATGCCGGGCAGGGCGTAATAGGCCCGCATGATGTGCGGCGCTTGTTGCAGGTCTTCGATGGTTTCAAACAGCGGCGACACAATCAATGCCGCCAGAGCCTCGCCCTTCAAACTGCCGTGCAACAAGCCCGTTTCTTTTTGCAACACCAGCACTTCCAGCAAATCGCTCACGCTCTCGGTGTGGCTGATGATGGCGTGGCGAATGGCGTGGGCCCCAAAGTCATGGCGCACTTGCCGCGCGGTTTCAAAAATGCGCAACTCCGACACACTGTGGGCGCTGTAGTCGTGGTGCGGCAAACGCAAAGGTCGCGGGTCGTTCAA
>JBIIPF010000253.1:0-3012 GCA_044342755.1 Limnohabitans sp.
GAGGGGTTGGTTCTCATGAACGCAGTTGCATAGATTTGACGTTTGATGGTGTTGCGCGTGACCGCTCGCTTGGCGAGCCGCTTGGGCACAACGGCGCCAACGCGCGGGTTGTCGACGTTCACCTGCTGATGCAATGCGAAATGCGCCGTTCTTGCTGCAACGCCGGTTGCCATGACCGCATCAAAATCCGAACGATGCGTGATTTTTTCCACGCCGCCGGTCAATGGGTTTAGACGGCCAGGCGTTTGCGGCCTTTGGCGCGGCGTGCGTTGATCACGGCGCGGCCTCCACGGGTTTTCATGCGGACCAAAAAGCCATGGGTGCGCGCACGGCGCGTTTTGGAGGGCTGGTAAGTGCGTTTCATCTTTATCTCTGCTTGAAATGGGGAAACCGTAGATTATCCCTATTTTTCAAGCCCTTGTCCGGTTATCAGCTTGTCATTTCTAATTTGTTATCGCCATTTTCAAGCGCCGACCTGCGTTTTTTCAATTCTGTGGATAAATTTTTGATAAAGTACGCCAAATGCGCCTTCAAATCAAATCTATCCACAGTTTAGTCTGGTCTGCGAGCAAGACATGGATCTGAGCCCCGAGCACACGGACGCCGGGCAAGCTTTGTGGCAGACCTGCATCGATCAATTGGCTCAAGAATTGCCCCAGCAGCAATTCAATACCTGGATCAAACCCCTGCAAGCGATTGTTTCGGAGGACTTTGCCAAGGTCAGCGTGGTGGTGGGCAACCGCTTCAAACTGGATTGGATTCGTGCCCAATACGCCAGCAGGATTTCTGCGCTTTTGTCCCAGCTGTATGGTCAAAATATCCAGCTCGATTTCATCCTGGCGGCCAAAGAACCCCCGCCACGTCAGGCTTTCAGCCGTTCTGCGCAAGAAACCGAGGAAATGAGTCTTGGGTTTGCTGCGCCGGCGATGGCTGACAATGGCCTCAATGGGTTCAAGAACCGCCTCAACAGCAGCCTGTGCTTTGACACGTTGGTTGAAGGCACTGCCAACCGGATGGCCCGTGCGGCAGCCATGCACGTGGCCAATGTGCCTGGCCAGCTTTACAACCCCTTGTTTATTTATGGCGGTGTGGGACTGGGAAAAACCCATTTGATGCACGCTGTTGGCAACCAACTGCTGCAAAACAGGCCCGATGCCAAGGTTTTATACATTCATGCCGAACAATTTGTCTCGGATGTGGTTAAGGCTTATCAACGCAAAACTTTTGACGAGTTCAAGCACCATTACCACTCACTGGACTTGCTGCTGATCGATGATGTTCAGTTTTTTGCCAATAAAGACCGAACCCAAGAAGAATTTTTTAATGCTTTCGAAGCACTTTTAGCAAAGAAGTCACATATAGTGATGACCAGCGACACGTATCCAAAGGGTTTGGCTGACATCCACGAACGCTTGGTCTCCCGGTTTGACTCTGGGCTCACGGTGGCGATTGAACCCCCGGAGTTGGAAATGCGGGTGGCCATTCTGATCAACAAAGCCCGGTCTGAAGGCTCGGAAATGCCGGAAGAAGTGGCGTTTTTTGTGGCTAAAAATGTCCGCTCCAACGTGCGCGAACTCGAAGGTGCTTTGCGTAAAATTTTGGCCTATTCAAGGTTCAATCAAAAAGAGGTGTCTATCCAGTTGGCACGCGATGCCTTGCGTGACTTGTTGTCCATTCAAAACCGCCAAATTTCCGTTGAAAATATTCAAAAAACCGTGGCTGACTATTACAAGATCAAAGTCGCCGATATGTATTCCAAAAAGCGCCCCGCCTCCATTGCCAGACCACGTCAAATTGCCATGTACCTGGCCAAAGAGCTCACCCAAAAAAGCCTGCCTGAAATTGGTGAATTGTTTGGCGGGCGTGACCACACGACGGTGCTGCACGCCGTGCGCAAGATTTCGGCCGAGCGACAAACCATCAGTGAGCTGAACCAGCAACTGCATGTGCTTGAACAAACACTCAAAGGATAAAGAATGCTTTTGTATGGTCTAAACCCTGTGTATGGTTCTGGCACAAGCCATGACTTATCCACACGGACGGCCTGTTTTGAAAAGTTGTTCATCTCTGGGCCACTGCAATCTGTTGGCTTACAAACAATGTTTCAAACACTGCAAGATGTTGAAATCACAGTAGAAAATAGCCTTGTCCACAGAACACGGCAGGGCTTATCTACTACCACTATTGAAATATAAAGAAATGAAGAAGAGGATGAGATGATTGTTTTGAAAGCCACCCAAGAGCACATTCTGGCCGCTTTGCAGTCCGTTGCAGGCATCGTCGAGCGTCGTCACACCTTGCCAATCTTGGCCAACGTGCTGATTCGCAAAACGGGCGGTGATTTGCAACTGACCACCAGCGACTTGGAAATTCAAATCCGCACCGAAGCTTCTTTGGGTGGTGACAGCGGAAGTTTCAGCACCACCGTCGGTGCGCGCAAACTCATTGATATTTTGCGTTCGATGCCGTCTGATCAAACCGTGAGTTTGGAGTCGAGCCAAAACAAGTTGTTGCTCAAGAGTGGCAAAAGCCGATTCACGCTGCAAACCTTGCCCGCTGAAGATTTCCCCTTGGTGCAAGAGTCCACCAGCTTTGGCCCCGTGTTCAGCATTCCGCAAAAAACGCTGAAAACCTTGTTGCAACAAATTTCGTTTTCCATGGCGGTGCACGACATCCGCTACTACCTGAACGGTATTTTGTTTGTCGCCGAAGGCAAGCAACTCAGCTTGGTGGCCACTGACGGGCATCGCTTGGCCTTCACATCGGCCACGTTGGAAGTTGAAGTACCCAAGCAGGAAGTCATTTTGCCGCGCAAAACCGTTTTGGAGTTGCTGCGTTTGCTGTCCGACAAAGAAGGCGATATTCAAATGCAATTCGCCAGCAATCAAGCGCGGTTCACGTTCGATGGCAAAGAATTTGTCACCAAGTTGGTCGAGGGCAAGTTCCCCGACTACAACCGCGTCATTCCGAAGAGCCATAAAAACACCATCACCCTGGGACGCACGGCCTTGC
>JBIIPF010000030.1:0-11884 GCA_044342755.1 Limnohabitans sp.
GCTTTCTCCTCCCCGCAGCGCAGCGTCGCATCCAAATTCTAGAGGCCTATCCCATGGGGTTGCGGCACAAGCTGCTTTTGGTGCAAGTCGATTCCCAGCGCTTGCTGCTGTCGGTCACTTCCAACGACATTCAAACACTGCATGCTTGGCTTGCAGATCCCCCTCCTCAAGATGAACAGGGTGCTCAACGTGCGCAATAAATACTTTTGGTTGCCTGTCCTCATGCTGCTGGCATTTTGGCTGCCCGACCTGGCGTTGGCCCAGGGCTTGCCCATGGTCACGGTCAACAGTGGCAAAGCCGGTCAGCAATACAGCCTGACCCTGCAACTGCTGGGGCTCATGACGGTGCTCACGCTGCTGCCGTCCTTGTTGCTGATGATGACATCATTTGTGCGCATCATCATCGTGCTGTCCATCCTGCGACAAGCTTTGGGCACGGGTCAAACACCGCCCAACACCGTGCTGGTGGGCTTGGCCTTGTTCCTCACCTTCTTCATCATGACGCCGGTGTTTGACGAGGTTTACACCAACGCGATTGCGCCGTACATGAACGGCACCATGCCTTTTGAGCGAGCCTTGGCCACCGCCGAGGTGCCAGTGCGCAACTTCATGATGTTGCAAACCCGCGAAGACGACATTGCCATGTTCATGCAAATTGCCCAGCGCAAAGAGATCGCCAGTGCGGACGAAGTGCCTTTCACCACCTTGGTGCCGGCCTTTCTCACCTCGGAGTTGAAAAGCGCCTTCATGATTGGCTTCATGGTTTACATCCCGTTTGTGGTGATCGATCTGATCGTGGCCAGCGTGTTGATGTCCATGGGCATGATGATGCTCTCACCCATGATCATCTCCATGCCCTTCAAGCTGATGTTGTTTGTGTTGGTCGATGGCTGGACCCTGCTCATGGGTTCACTGGCATCGAGCTTTATCTTCAAATAAGGAGTCCAGATGGATACCGCCATGGTGGTTGATTTGGCGCGACAAGCGCTGTGGATAACGATGCTGATTTCGGCCCCCATGTTGCTGGTGGCTTTGGGGGTGGGTTTGATCATTGGTATTTTTCAAGCCGCCACCTCCATCAACGAACAAACCCTGAGCTTCATCCCCAAGCTATTGGCCTTGGGCCTCACCGCTGCGGTGTTTGGCGGCTGGATGATCAATTCCTTGGTGGACTACACCAAGGTGTTGTATGGCCGCATCCCTGGACTGTTTGGCTGAGCCATGAACATTGAGATGTTGAATTTGCTCGACAGGTTTTACGCCCTGATCTGGCCCATGCTTCGCATCTCGGCTTTTTTAGCGTTTTCGTCCATTTTTTCCATCCGTGCGGTCAATCTGCGCATCCGCATTGCCATTGGATTGGTGCTGACCATTTTTCTCTCCATGCAACTGGAGGTGCCCAAGATTGACCCGGCCACCGCCGAGGGCTTGAAAGAAATTTTCAACCAACTCTTCATTGGTTTTGCCATGGCCTTGCTGATGCAATTGGCGACAGCGGGCATTGTCTTGGCCGGTCAAGCGGTGTCGGGCTCGATGGGCTTGTCCATGGCCAACATGATCGACCCCACCTTGGGCAACGTGCCTGTGGTGTCGCAGTTTTTCACCATCATCGGCACCTTGGTGTTCTTGTCCATCGGTGGCCACCTGATCGTGTTTGCCGTCTTGTTGGAGTCCTTCACCTTGTTCCCGATTGGAAAAAGCCTGATGACCCAAGACGTGCTGGGCAAGATGACAGCCTGGGGCGCGATGATGTTTGTCTCGGCCTTGCTGATCTCCTTGCCGGTGGTCATCACACTGCTGTTTGTGAACATTGGCGTGGGCTTTGTCACCCGTGCCGCCCCCAGTTTGCAGTTGTTCTCGGTGGGTTTGCCAGCTATTTTGTTGTCGGGCTTTGTCATTTTGTGGATGGCCGTGCCCAGCATCATCAACCGCATCAGTTGGCTGTGGGTGCAAACCTTCAGCCAAATGCGTGGCATGTTAGTCGGAGGCTAGAGCCATGGCTGACGACTCCTCAGAACGGACCGAAGAACCGACGGAGCAACGGCTGCGAAAGGCCCGTGAAGAAGGGCAGGTGGCGCGTTCGGTCGAGTTGTCCACGGCCGCCATCTTGGTGGCGGCCACTTTGTTTTTCAGCTTGTCGGGCAGTTATTTGTTTCACCGACTCGGCGCTTTGTTCATCAACCAATTGCAATTCGACCGCAAAGTGATGGACAAAGCCGAACTGCTGCCAGCGATTTTTTTCCAGTCGATCATCGATGGCTTTGTGATGATCTTGCCCATCATGGTGTTGTTGGCGGTGGTGGCCTTGCTGTCGACCGTGATGAGCGGGGGTTTGATTTTTTCACCCAAGATGATGCTGCCCAAATTCAGCAAGCTCGATCCGATGGCGGGCTTTGCGCGCATGTTCGGCTTGAAGGCACTGATTGAATTGTGCAAAACCTTTCTCAAGTTTTTGGTCATCAGTCTCATCTTGTGGATGGCCATCACCAACAACATTGAAGACCTGGTGACACTCAACCGCATGGACTTGGGCACGGCCATCAGCCATGCTGGCACCATGATTTTGGACGCCTGTTTTTGGATGAGCATGGGCTTGGTGGTGATTGCCATCGCCGACGTGCCTTTGCAGCACTACCAGGTGAATAAAAAACTCAAGATGACGCGCCAGGAAATCAAGGACGAGATGAAAAACGCCGAGGGCCGTCCCGAGGTGAAAGCCACCATCCGTCGGCGTCAACGCGAGATGGCCAACAACCGCATGATGGACAACGTGAAAGATGCCGATGTCGTCATCACCAACCCACAGCATTTCGCGGTGGCCCTGAGTTACGACCCCAACTCTGACGGCGCACCCACCTTGGTGGCCAAGGGCACTGACGAATTGGCCAAGCGCATTCGCGAACGCGCTAAAGAAAACAATGTCTATATTTTTGAGGCCCCCGATCTGGCCCGTGCCTTGTACTTCACCACCAAACTCGACCATCCCATCCATGAAGGCCTCTACCATGTGGTGGCTCAAGTCATTGCCTATGTGTTCAGCTTGAATCAAAGCTATGCGCCAGGTGAGGGCTTGGTCAAGCCGACGCTGCGCATCCCTGACAATATGCGCTATGACGAAAATGGTTTTCTTTTCCAGCAATGACGCGATGACGGTATGCCATGAGTGACTTCTACCAAAGCCCTGCGGACAAACTGCGCTTTGAAATCTTGCTCAAGTCGCTGCGCGAAGGGCGATTGAACCTGGCCATCTTGGGTGACGACGAGGTGGCCTTGGCGCATTACGGTCGGCGCATTTTTCAGCACCTGCGCGAGCAGGGCGAGGAGCATGTGGAGCTGTGGACCTCGGCCGATTCGGACAAATTGGTTGATCGTTTCAACGACATCTTGTCGCAAATGACCTTGGACCAGGCGCTGGACAAAACCAACAAGTCCATCCCCAAGCGTTACATGATCTTCCCCGACACGCAAGGCATCCAAGACTTTGAATTGCAATTGCTGGCGCGCTTGGTCAATGGCTTTCCAGCCAGCAACATCAACCTGATTCTGCTGATCAACAACGCCAGCTATTACGAGAAAAAACTCTCGGCCTTTGGCAAGAACCTGCTGCAATGGGTGTTGGAATCGGAGGAGCCTCAAGCGCCTGCCCCGTCCAATGCACAAGCCCACAAGCCCCTGGCCAACGCCAATTTCACCTTGCCCCCAGCCCCCGCCAAGCCCTTGGAGATTGGTGAATTGCTGCCCCCGGCTGACCACTTGGATTTGTCCAGCGACCCGGTGATGGGTGCGGTGGTGCCTGGTGGCGATGGCCCCAGTGGCGACGGGCCCAGTGGCGAAGAACTCGCCCAAGCTTGGGAAGCGCCTGCCAAAAAAGGCATCGGCGGCAAAATCGCTGGGGCGATGTTGGCGGCTTTGTTGCTGAGCTTTGGCGCCTTGGGCTACATCTACCATGAGGAAGTGTTGGCTGAATGGGTCAAGTTGCAAACCTATTTGGCCGGCCCCAGCAAATCGCCACCCCTGTCCACCTTGCCCGTGGTCGCGCCCAGTCCGCCGCCATCCACCGTTGGCATGTCTTCGAGCAACACCCCTACGCCTTTGAAGCCAGCGGACGCCGTGAGCACCGACCAAGGCGAAGCGGTGGTCGCCCCTGTTGTAGCGCCTGTTGCAGCCCCCAAGCCGACCGATGTCAGCAGCGACAAAACGGTTGTCGCGGCGGCAGAAAAAGGACCCGATCCATCCGCAGAGAAACCGGCAGAGAAACCGGCAGAAAAAGCCGCGAATTCAAGCCCACAAGCTGACGACATTGCTTGGATCAAACAGCTGCAAGATGACGCTTGGGTGATGCAGCATGGCGCATTTGACAGCTTGGCCGAGGCCCGCACTTTTCAATCCAGCGCCTTGGGCTACAAGGCGGGGCAAGTGTTTTTCACCCGGCGCAAGGGCAGCAAACCTTACTTCATTTTGATCACAGGGCCTTATGCTGAAAAAGCCCAAGCCGAAAACCTGATGCGGCAAAACCCGCCTTTGGCCAAAGCTTGGCTGCGGTCTGCAAAGTCGTTAAAGATTCAGTTTCAGGATGAAGCTTCCCCCAATTGATCAAGATGTCCTGTAAAGGGTCGATTCCAATGCCTGGAGAAACACCATGAGCCAAGAACCACCTTTCACTGACGATCCCTTGCCCGGCTTGGAGCCCCAAGCCAAGACCCCTGGTGCGGCCGGCGCCAGCGACGACGCTGCGCCTGCGTGGGAGGAAGGGTCACTGCACGACCCGGCGCTGAAGCACCAAAGCAGTTATGGCCGTTCGGACCCTGCGTCCATGGCCGCGGTACAAACCGCCGAGCTGGCCCATCCTGAGTTGCGTCAGGCCCAGACCGATAACTTGGGTGCGCCTGATTTGCACCCTAGCCCAGGCCACAGCTTGCGGGACTTCAGCCAAACGACCCCCAGTCCCGTGCCAGCGGGCCCAAATTTATCCAATGGTGACCCGCATTTAGCCCATTTGACTCAAGTTGGACTGGTTGCCGCCGATCAATGGGAGGAGCAAATCAAGCCCCGGATTGACCAATTGCACTCGGACATCGACTTGGTGAACGAGCAACTGGATCATCTGGACAAAGCCAAACGAACCATCAAGAAATCCTGAGGACCCAGACCATGGCGCAAGACAAGCAAACAGCAGAAGCCTCCGATGACGGCGACTTCCTGCCCGAGCCGCCTGCGCCGGTGGAGGTTGCCGTGGTGGTGGAGGAGTCGGGTGACGCCTTGGCCGAAGGCATCGAGGCCCTGCAAGCTCAAAGCTTGGACTCCACAGAGGTGTCCCGTCAATTGGAAGACCTGACCGGCGTCGTGCTCAGCTCGGCCGAGGTATCCACCCGCTCGGCCGAGGTGGCCGCCAACATCAGCCACGAAATGCGCGAGGTGATGAAGATTGTCACTTCTGCCAACGACCGCAACATCCTGCATTCACGCGTCATCCTGATTGGCCTGTTGGCCTTTTTGATGATTGCCGTGGGCACCTTCTTTGCCATCTCCACCCGCTTGCAACAAAACATTCGCCAGTTGGACGCCTTGTCTTTGGCCGTGGGCAAGCGCGTGGTCGAGCTCGATGCCACCTTGGCCACTTTCGGTGACGCCACCCGTGGTTTGGGTGACACCACCGAAAAGCTCGACAGCATGGAAGAGCGTCAAATCAAATTGAACGAGACGGTGGAAGTCAAGCTCGAGGACATGGGCAAGTTGTTCACCAAACTGCCCGAGCAAATTTCTGGGCAGATCAATGGCCAGTCTGAAAAAGCGTTGGACGCCAAGCTGCTGGCCTTGAACAAGAGCATTCAAGCTTTGGAAGCCAAGGTTCAAACCTTGGCCAACAAACCTGCACCTGCAGCACCTGCGTCAGCCAACAACCAAAAAGAAGTTTTGGCTGAAATTCAAAAGCTGAAGAAAGACTTGGAAGCGGCCAATGCGAACGCCGCCAAGGCGGCCAAAGAAGCGGCCAAAGAACGCGATAAAGCAGGCGAGTACAAGCAACCTCCGCTGCTGTTGCCGGGTGCCGAGAAACCGCCAGCTCCCAAACCGGACGCCAAAGCGGCCGCTGCCAAAGCCAAAGCGGCGGCGGATGCCAAAGCTGCAGCGGAAGCCAAAGCAGCTGCTGAAGCCAAAGCGGCAGCGGAAGCCAAAGCGGCAGCGGAAGCCAAAGCGGCAACGGAAGCCAGAAACCTGGCTGCAGCCAAAGCCGCTGCCGACGCTGCTCGCGCAGCCGCCGAGGCCAGAGCTGCCGCCCAACCACCGGCCTTGCCACCCCGCGCCGCGCCGAAAGAAGACCGGGTCATTTACCCCCGACCTGCCAGCGAAAACTGAGGTTTTCAGCCCAGCGAAAAGGTTTCAGGGCTGGCCTTGGTCCAATAAGTTTTGAACGGCTCGGGCAGCTTGCCCAAGGTTTCTTTCAACAACACCCCTTTGCCCAAGCTTGGATAGACATCGGCCAGCGTTTGGGTGTCGGTGTTGTTGACGCGGCGCTGGATGTGTTCGAGTTTCAAGTCTTGCGGCGAATGCAAGCCTGCCGATTGCAACAACTCTTGCAATGCGATCAAGGTGTTTTGCTGAAAGTGCATCACGCGCTCGGCCTTGCTGGGCACCACCAGCGCGATCTGTCGTTGTGGGTCTTGGGTGGTCACGCCAGTGGGGCATTCGCCGGTGTGGCAGGTCTGGGCTTGGATGCAGCCCAAGGCGAACATGAAGCCACGTGCGCTGTTGCACCAATCGGCGCCAAGGGCCAAGGTGCGGGCCATGTCAAAGCTGCTGATGATTTTGCCGCTGGCGCCAAGGCGAATTTGATCCCGCAAGCCTACCCCCACCAAGGTGTTGTGGACCAAGCGCAAACCATCTTTCATCGGCATGCCCATGTTGTCAGACAACTCCAGCGGGGCGGCACCAGTGCCGCCTTCGGCACCGTCCACCACGATGAAGTCGGGCAGTATCTTGGTGGCCAACATGGCCTTGACGATGGCGAAGAATTCCCAGGGATGGCCAATGCAGAGTTTGAAACCCACCGGTTTGAACTGGCTGAGTTCGCGCAACGCTTGCACAAACTCCAACAACTCGATCGGGTTGCCAAAACTGCTGTGGGCGGCTGGTGACACGCAATCGGCACCCAGAGGCACGCCGCGTGCCTCGGCAATTTCTGGCGTGACTTTCGCCGCAGGCAAGACACCACCGTGGCCAGGTTTGGCGCCTTGGCTGAGCTTGATCTCGATCATCTTCACTTGGGGAAGACGTGCGTTGTCCACAAAATGACTCGGGCTGAATTTGCCCTCGTCATCGCGGCAACCGAAATAGCCCGAACCAATTTCCCAAATCAGATCGCCGCCGTGGATGCGGTGGTAGCGCGAGATGGATCCTTCACCGGTGTCGTGGGCGAAGCCCCCCTTTTGAGCGCCTTGGTTCAACGCCATGATGGCATTCGCACTGAGTGCGCCAAAACTCATGGCCGACACATTCAACAAGCTGATGTCATAGGGCTGCGTGCAAGCCGAGGTGCCGACTTTCACGCGAAAGTTGTGGTCGGCAATGACGCTGGGTGCCATCGAATGGTTGAGCCATTCGCGGCCATTGCTGTCGAGGTCCTGCAAGGTGCCAAACGGTTTTTTGTCCGATTGCCCCTTGGCGCGGGCATACACCAGGCTGCGCTGGGCACGGGAAAAGGGCGCAGCTTCGTTGTCAGATTCGATGAAATACTGGCGAATTTCTGGCCGGATGAACTCCAGCAAAAAACGCATGTGGCCAAGGATCGGGTAGTTGCGCAACACCGCATGGTGTTGTTGCAGCAAGTCGTGGACACCGATGGCGCTGAGGGCTGCAAACAGCAAAAACCACAACAGGCCTTGACCCGAAGCCAGTAACACCAACAGGGTGAACAACAGGCCACCCAAGGCCATGAAAAAAGTGGTGTAGCGAACCGGAAATTGGATCTTGCTGAGGTCGGGCATGGACGAGGTCTCCTGTTTGGCCGGACCTCTCGCGGAGGTCAGGTGGGCGTGTTGCGCAACTTGGACGACAGCCGCGCTTGTGCCAGCGAGGATACTTCAGCCCGAAGACGGGCCATGGACAGTTGCTGGTCCGAGGCGCGTTGGATTTCTTGCAGGTCCTGCAAGATGGTGTTGCGCAGCTTGTCCAGCTCTTCATCGATGGAGGACAGGCGACGGCGCAACTCGCGCTGCTGGCTCATGCGCTGGCTCAGCACATTGACGCTGGTGGCGATGATTTTCCAGTTGTGCGCCAACTCGTCTTGCGGCGGTTGGTTCAGTTGTTCAAACAACTCGCCTAAGAGCGGGTCTTGCAGCACCTCTTCAGGCTTGGGCAGGGCGTCTTCACGCACGGCGTCGGCCACGGCTTGCAAAGACTGGGCGTGTTGCTGGGACTGCTGTTCATCAAAAGTATGCTGAGACATGGATTGCATCTCGGTGGCATTTTGTTCGGTGAAGTTGTGCACGGATGCCCAACCCATGCCAGGGTCGTATTGCTTCAAGCCTTTGAAGGCCAAGAATTTTTCTTCAGACATGGTGGTCATCCTGGCTTAGAGCTTGGCCGAACTGCCGCGGGCCAGGCGCTTGAGGAATTCAGGAATGCCCATTTGCGCCAGCGAACGTGAATTGACAACGGCTTCGTTGTCCTCGGCGATTTTGCGTTGGCGGTAACGGCCCAACACGGAGAATTGCGAACCGCTGCTGACTGTGTCGAGCACGCTGGATTTGCTGGGTGTGAGCGGCACGCGGTGGCTGCTGCTGTCGCGCTCGGTGAGTTTGACCGGCACGGGCTGGCGCGGCTGGTTGGCCTGCGCCATGCGGATTTCACGTGCGGCGCAAATCGCTTCGCCAAATTCGCGGAAAGACTCACCGCCCATGTCACGCGCGTCCATCAGGTAGCCGCGCTCGAACAAATCACGCGCCGACTGCGCTTCCAAGATGGGCGGGGCCAGCATGAAGCTCACGGGGAAGCGCTGTTTGGTGAACACGTCCGAGTTGAGTTGTTCGTTCAGTACGCGGGTCGGGCAGACCACCAGCATCGGGCGGCGTGCCGTGGCAGAGTCGAACACCCAACGGTTGCGGTTCAAGAAGCCGGAGGTGGCGGCCAATTCAATTTCGGACACCGAGGTGGGCACCAGCACCATGTCGAATTCAAACATCAACTCGCCAGCCAAAGAATCGGACCACGTGAGGTCACAGACCAAGATGTCGCATTCGCTGGCAGCACGTCGCATTTGCAAACGTGCTTCGAAGATGGGGCGGTTGCCGCCTTGGTCCACCGGCAAAGAAAGGTGCTGCACCACCGCGCCCACGTTGGGCGCTTGGTTGAGCCAGGTGCTGGAGGAGCCGTGCGGGTCCCAGTCAATCAAAGTCACCCCCAGTCCAAGAGTGCGGCTCAGATAAGCCACCAAATTGGCGGACAAGGTGCTCTTGCCAACACCACCTTTTTGACTGGTGACCAATATTTTGAAAGCCATCTTCTGCTCCTGGAAATGCAGCGGTGTCGAGTCCCTTGGCGTCTGGCGGACCCAGAAACCAATCGAAGAAAATCTCGTAAGGGGGGATGGATATTAGCTTTTCTGTAGCTTCTGTCAATTTTCACAAAATTACACCTGTTGTTTTGCCACGACTTAAAGCGCCAGGGGTTTTGTCAAATCCGAGCAACTGCATACTTAAAAGTTAAGCCAAAATGGCCGCAATGGATAAATTGCGCATCGACAAATGGCTGTGGGCGGCTCGGTTTTACAAAACCCGCTCCTTGGCCACAGATGAAATCAACAAAGGCCGTATTGCGGTCAACGACCAGGTGGTCAAGCCCGCCCGCGAGGTCAAAGTGGGTGACAGCGTGGCCATGCGACGCGAAGGCCAGGTGCGCACCGTGCTGGTTCAGGCCCTGAGTGATCTGCGTGGCCCGGCTCCCAAAGCACAACTGCTTTACGCTGAAACCCCGGACAGCTTGAAAGCCCGTGAGGCCTTTTCGCAGCAGCGCCGCTTCGCCCGCGAGCCCGCGCAAAGCATTGAACATGGTCGTCCCACCAAGCGGGATCGCCGCGATTTACAAGAGGTGCGCCACGGCTGGAATGACCGCTGGAGCGCATCCCTGGACCCGTCATCTTGATTTGAAAGCAGCTCTATGAAACTGTTGGCCATGGCTTGGCGTGCGTTGTGGCGTGATGCCCGCGCGGGTGAATTGCGTTTGTTGTGGGTGGCGGTCAGTCTGGGGGTGGCGGCGCTCACTTCGGTGGGTTATTTGGCCGATCGGATTGAAGGCGGTTTGCAGCGCGACGCCCGCCAACTCTTGGGCGGGGATGCGGTCTTGGCCAGCGACCACCCGCTTGCACCGGAGGTCACCGCCAAGATCCAGGCCTTGGGTTTGCAATCTGCGTCCACCTTGAGCTTTCCCACCATGGCGCGAAGCAGCGAAGACCAAGGCGGCAACAGCCGCTTGGTGGCGCTCAAAGTGGTGTCCGACGGCTATCCACTGCGCGGGCGTTTGCAAATCCTGCCGCCTGCCGATGCCTCGGTGCCCAAGGCCGTGCTTGAGCCCGCCTTGAACAATGGCACACCCTACGACCGGCCCGGCATGACCACCGACCGGTTGCCACAAGAGGGCGAGGTGTGGGCCGAACCGGCCTTGCTGGAAGCTTTGGAACTCAAGCCGGGTGATGAAATGCAGCTTGGTGAGCGCACGCTGCGCATCACCGAAGTGCTGATGGGCGAGCCGGATCGGGGTGCCGGTTTCATGAACTTTGCGCCACGCGTCATGATGAACCAAGCCGACCTTGAAGCCACCCAGCTGGTGCAACCGGCCAGTCGGCTCAACTGGCGCTTGGCCGTGGTGGGCCAGCCGCGCCAAGTGGCCGCCTTCACCCAATGGGCCGAGGTTTATGTCAAGCAGCCAGAGGTGCGCGGGGTGCGCTTGGAAACCTTGGATGCCGGGCGGCCCGAGATGCGCCAAACCCTGGACCGCGCCGAGAAGTTTTTGCACCTGGTGGCCTTGTTGGCCGCGCTCTTGAGTGCGGTGGCGGTGGCCCTGGCGGCGCGGGGTTTTGCTGCGCGGCATTTGGATGACTGCGCCATGCTGCGGGTCTTGGGTCAAAGCCAGCGCGAGATTTTGAGCGTGTATGTGTTGGAGTTCTTCACGGTCGGCATCTTGGCCAGTTTGCTCGGACTGATGCTGGGCTACAGCCTGCACCAGGTGTTTGTTCATTTGCTGGCGGGCTTGGTCGATACGGCCTTGCCTGCGCCCAGCTGGCAGCCGTTTTGGCAAGGCTTGGGCGCGGGCCTGACTTTGTTGTTGGCGTTTGGTTTGCCCCCCATCTTGCAACTGGCCCAGGTGCCTGCGCTGCGCGTGATTCGGCGCGACTTGGGTCCGATTCGCCCAGCCTCATTGGCCGTCATGGGTTTGGGCTTGATTGGCTTTGGCATTTTGTTGTTGTCTGCCAGCCGCGATCTGTGGCTGGGGTTGATGGTGGTCGGCGGCTTTGCGGGTGCCGCGCTGGTGTTTGCTGGCATGGCGTGGCTGGCAGTCTGGGCCTTGCGCCAAAGTGTGGGCTTGTCACAAGTGCCGACTTGGTTGCGCATGGCCACCAGGCAAATCAGTTCCCGCCCGGGCTACACCGTGGTGCAAGTGAGCGCTTTGTCGGTGGGGCTGCTGGCGCTCATGCTGTTGGTGCTGTTGCGCACCGATTTGGTCGACAGCTGGCGCAACGCCACGCCAGCGGATGCGCCCAACCGTTTTGTCATCAATATTCAGCCGGACCAGTCGGCTGATTTCTTGCAGCACCTCAACGACGCTGGTGTGGCCAAGCTGGACTGGTACCCGATGATTCGCGGGCGATTGATCGCGGTCAACGGTCAATTGG
>JBIIPF010000254.1:0-2978 GCA_044342755.1 Limnohabitans sp.
GTCACCAAGGCTTTGGGGAAGGCGGCGAACACGCTCACCATCGAGGCCCCGGCCAAACCCGCGATGAAATAAAACACACCCGCACTGATGGCTGCGGTGTAACGCTTGCTTCGATCGGGATGCGCCTCTGGGCTGGCACAAATCGAGGCGGTGATGGCGGCCAAATTCACCGAGAAAGCGCCAAACGGTGCCAGCAACACATTCGCCACACCAATCCATCCAATGACCGGTGACAACGGCGGGTGGTAGTCGTGGGCCCGCCATGAGGCCACGCCTGGAATGTTTTGCGAGGCCATGTTGACGATGAAAAACGGCAAGGCCAAGCTGATGAAACCGGACAGCGTGAAGCTGGGCGTGGTCCACACCGGGTGGGCCCATTGCCAATCAATATCTTGCAAGTGCACCTGCCCTTGCATCGCTGCCAACACGCCGCCAACCAGCATGGTCAGCACCACGGCGTAGCGCGGCGACCAGCGCATGGTCAGCAAATACACCATGACCATGATCAAGGGCAACCACAACTGCGCGGACATCACGACGAACACATCCAGCCCCAAGCGCAGCAAGACACCCGCCAACATGCCAGCCGCCAAAGGCAGGGGCACCCGGTCCATGAAGCGTTCAAACCAGCCACTAAATCCCACCAAGGTGACCATCAGGGATGACATGACAAAAGCAGCCACCACCTCGCCCATGGGCCAACCCGGCGCAGAGATGATGAGCATGGCCGCACCCGAGGTGGACCAGGCGGTGACGATGGGTGTGCGGTAGCGCCAAGACAAGCCGATGCAAGTGGCTGCCATGCCCATGCCCAAGGCCCATACCCATGAAGCCATTTGGGCGGCATCGGCGCCGGTGGCTTGCGCCGCTTGAAACACCAAGGCCAAGGAACTGGTGAAGCCCACCAAGACGGTGACCCCGCCAGCGAACACCGTGGACAGCGCCACGTCTTTGAAAAATCTCATGGCGCAGAGGCTAACATGGTGGCATTGAACAGGAGTTGTTGGATGTCTGTGATTACCACCATTGAAGATTTGAGAGTGTTGGCCGAAAAACGCGTGCCGCGCATGTTTTACGACTACGCCGATTCAGGCAGTTGGACCGAAAGCACCTACCGCGCCAACGAAGATGATTTTCAAAAGATCAAATTCCGTCAGCGTGTTGCCGTGAACATTGAAAAACGGGACACCTCATCCACCATGATTGGCCAACAAGTCGCCATGCCTGTCGCCATCGCGCCCACTGGCATGACCGGCATGCAACATGCCGACGGTGAAATTTTGGCCGCCCGCGCCGCCCAAAAATTCGGGATACCTTTCACCCTCTCCACCATGAGCATTTGCTCGATCGAAGACATTGCAAAACACGTCGGTGAAGGATTTTGGTTTCAGCTCTATGTGATGCGCGACCGCGCCTTCATTGAGCGCTTGATTGACCGTGCCAAAGCCGCCAACTGCGGCGCACTGGTGCTCACCCTGGATTTGCAAATCCTGGGGCAACGCCACAAAGATTTGAAAAACGGTTTGTCGGCCCCCCCCAAACCCACCATCGCCAACATCCTCAACCTGATGACCAAGCCACGCTGGTGCCTCGGCATGCTGGGCACACCGCGCCGTGGCTTTGGCAACATCGTTGGCCATGTGCAAGGCGTGAACGACATGAGCTCTTTGGGCGAGTGGACCGCCAACCAATTCGACCCCACGCTCAGCTGGGAAGACGTGGAATGGGTGAAAAAGCGCTGGGGCGGCAAGCTGATTTTGAAAGGCATCCAAGACGTGGAAGACGCGCAACTGGCGGTGCGAAGCGGCGCTGATGCCCTCATCGTGTCCAATCACGGGGGCCGTCAATTGGATGGTGCCGAGTCCAGCATCAACGCCCTGCCCCGCATCGTCGATGCGGTGGGCCGCCAGATTGAAGTGCACATGGACAGCGGCATCCGCAGCGGCCAAGATGTGTTGAAGGCCAAAGCCTTGGGTGCCCAAGGCACCTACATTGGCCGCGCCATGCTGTATGGCTTGGGCGCCATGGGCGAACAAGGTGTGACCAAAGCACTTCAAATCATCCACCGCGAACTCGAATTGAGCATGGCCTTTTGTGGCCACACCCAAATCAACACGGTAGACAAGGGCATTTTGCTCCCAGGAACCCTGCCCAATTAGGGCTTTGTGTTTTTCCGTAAGCTTCAGCCTCATTACCCCTCTTGGAGACATTCATGACCGCTTCATTGCAACGTCCAGATCGCCGTCAATTTTTGCAACAAGCCTCGGCCCTGTCAGGCGCCTTGGTCTTGGGTTTCCAGGCGCCAGCCGCCATGGCTGCGGGCAGCAGTGGTGTCACAGAAGTCACGCATTGGATCGTCATTCAGCCCGATGACAGCGTCATCATTCGCATCGCTCGCACCGAATTGGGTCAAGGCTCCATGACGGGCTTGGCCATGCTGGTGGCCGAAGAATTGCAATGCGATTGGTCCAAAGTTCGCGCCGAGTACGCCAATGTCAACGAACACATGCGGCGGGACAAGATTTGGAAAGACATGACCACCGGTGGTAGCCGTGGCATTCGGGAATCTCACGAATACTTGCGTCAAGCGGGTGCTGCTGCCCGAACCATGCTGGTCACAGCGGCTGCACAACAATGGAACGTGCCTGCGGGGGAATGCCAAGCGGTCAACAGTCTGGTCACCCATGCGTCTGGCAAACGCGCCACTTACGGCGAATTAGCAGGTTTGGCCAGCAGCTTGCCTGTGCCCACCAACGTCAAGCTCAAAGATCCCAAAGACTGGCAACTCATTGGCACCTCGCCCCCCCGCTTGGACCTGCCCGCCAAAATCGATGGCTCACAACTCTATGCAGTTGACATCCAATTGCCTGGCATGCTGCATGCGGCCATTCACCAATGCCCGGTGTTTGGTGGCAAGGTCAAAAGCGTGGATGACAGCAAGGCCCGCAACATGCCGGGTGTGCGCAAAATCGTCACCA
>JBIIPF010000255.1:0-2973 GCA_044342755.1 Limnohabitans sp.
GTTAAAGCACAGCAAACAGGGCTGGTGCTGCGCTGTCATGCCCCCCAAAAAACCGGCGCTAAGCCGCTGGGTCTGAAGCCGCTTTGTGGCTTGCTCGGTGGCCAAGTTGACTGTGGCACCCGCCACGCCAGGGACTTTGCACAAGGCCTTTTCCACCCGACTGACACAAGAGGCACAGGTCATGCCTTCGATTTGCAACTGGATGTCGGCGCTTGACGACAATGGCGCTACTGAGCTCACAGGCGTATCCTTGGGTGATGGACTGGTTTGGAGAACCCCATGCTGACCTTTGAAGTGAACGACATGACTTGCGGCCATTGTGTCAGCAGCATCACCAAAGCCGTGATGGCTGTCGACCACGCAGCCAACGTGACAGCGGACTTGGCCACCAAGCGGGTTCATATTTCAGCGGCACACGCCAATGTCCAAGCGTTGAAAGACGCCATGACGGAAGCTGGTTTCACGCCTGTTGAAATTCAGGCTCAAGCCTGAAGCACGGCCTCAACTGGGCTTGCGAGAGAGTTTGCGGTAGAGGGTGGCACGGCTGATGCCAAGCACCTTGGCCGCTTGTGCCACATTGCCGCGTGCCTGCTCGATGGCTTTGGAAATCATGGCCGATTGCAGTTGCTGCAAGGGCCCGGTGGCTTTGGGTTGGTTGTCCAACGCATAGCCGTGTTGCAAATAAACCCGCGCCTGAAGTTGCAGACCGCTCCACAGCGGCACCTCCACCGCTTGCTCTGAATTGGCCGCGTCAAACAACAAACCCCAAGGCAGCGCAAACACGTCGCTGGCATGAACTTGCGGGTGGGCATGCAAATTCAGCATCTCACGAGCCCAGGGGTTGGCACCCAACACTTCGCCCTCACTGCCGAGCAACACCAGGCCGTCGTTGTCGTCGCCCATGGAGCGACCGGGCCAATTCAGGCGCAGCAGCATGTGGTGCGGCTGGCGCAACAGCAAGGCGTTGCTGATGCTGCGGGCAGACAGTGCGGCCAAATGCATCAGCTCTGGGCGCTCGGCGGTTTGCACGCCGGTCAAGTCGAGCATGCCAATGCATTCGCCTTGCGAGCCCCACAGCGGCGCACCAGCGCAGCTGTAGATGGCCGTGTCGTTGAAGAAATGCTCGCTGCGATGCAACCAGACGGGACGCATCTCCGTCAGCGCGGCGCTGATGGCGGTGGTGCCCACCGCGCGTTCGGACAAATCCACACCCACGCGGGCAATGCTGCTGACGCGCTTGTCGTGTCGATCGATGGCACCGCCAAGGTCGAGCAAGACGCCTTGGGCGTCAGTGATGAGGGCAAAAAATTGCGTACCAGCAATGGCACGGCCTAAGCGCTCGAGTTCGGGTTTGGCCGATTGAATCAGGTCGCGGTTTTGATCCAGGGCTTGTTTGATGTGGCTGGCGGACACTGGATTGAAGCTCAAGGCATCATCGGCTTTGAAGCCTTGAGCGATGCAGCGTCGCCAACTGTCGCTGATCCAGCCTTGCACCCAAGGCGTCGAAGCCGTGCCCTCCACCATCACAGCATGGCGGGCCCGTTCTATGCGGTTCAGACGGTCATTGGCGGAAATCATGGTTTTCATGGTGGCCGGACTGTGACGCACAGCCCTGACAAAGAACTTACCTGAAACAGATCATCTCAATTGTTTTGATGCCAGCGAATGTGCAGATCAAAGACCCCAGCAGGTGCAGGGATGCGGTCACCAGCGCTGAGACATAACGCGAGGCAAGCAACATGTGAACGACTTCGGCGCTGAAGGATGAAAACGTGGTCAGTGCGCCCAAGAAGCCAGTGACCAAGAGCAAACGCCACAAGGGATCGAGGTCGGGCAAGGCTTGAAACACCGCCACACAAACGCCAATCAGGTATCCACCAATCAAATTGGCATACAACGTGCCCCAAGGCAAGACGCCTGTGCTGTTGAAATGCAAACCCAGTTGCCAACGTGCCAAGGCACCCACACAAGCCCCGATACAAATCGCCAAAACAGCGGACATGGACACCAACCTTTCTCGTTCTGCGGGCCCATTATCAAGCCCTGAGGCAGAGGCACAGCGTGAACGCATAATGGCCGCATGAGAAAAACCTATCCCTTGCACATCGATGGTCGGCACCCCGATCGGGTGCTCGACGCCGTCAAGCATGACGTGCGCAAATACTTGAAACGCGAACGCCGCCGAGACCTGCCCGAAGGCGCAGATTTTTGGGACTTTGATTGCAAAGTAGCCGCCACCAAAGAAGAAGCGCAAACCGTGCATTTGTCTGAACTCATCAGCACGATCGACGCGGTGGCCAAAGCGCAGGCGGTGCAGGTGTATGTGGAGGTTTTGGCCAAAACCGGCAAGCGCCAAGCACGCCCCTTGCCGCAAGGCGCGGTGTTGGTTGACGCTGAAGACGACTTGCCGGAGTGACCATGCTCAACGGTTTGCGTATTTTGGTCACCCAAGCCGATGTGTTCATGGGCCCCGCCTTGTGCAAAGCCTTGGCCGCACAAGGTGCCACCGTGTTGGCGGATGTGCGTGACTTGACGCCGGTTGACGCCCCGGCACACATGATTCAAGCGCACGGCCATGTCGATGTCTTGCTGGCCAATTTGGCCATGCCTGCGCCAGTGACCATGGCCGCAGAGGTGAGTGAAGCCGAATGGCAAGCCGTCTTCAACAGCATGGTTCACCCGCTGCAACGCATGGTCAAAGCCGTGTTGCCGCAAATGCAAGCACGTGGACATGGCAAAGTCGTGGTGATGGGCAGTGCCAGTGCCTTGCGCGGCATGAAGCGGTCCTCCAGTTACAGCGCCGCACGTGGCGCGCAACTGGCGTATGTCCAAGCCGTCGGCGTGGAGATGGCCCCGTTCAACATCCAGGTCAATGCCATTGCGCAAAACTTTGTCGACAACCCCACCTACTTTCCCTCAGAGATGCAAGCCAACCCCAAGTTTCAAGAACGTTTGAAACGTGAGGTTCCCTTG
>JBIIPF010000256.1:0-2970 GCA_044342755.1 Limnohabitans sp.
CCAATGGAAGGGCGCGGATTCTTGGACCTTGTTGCAAGCCACTGGTCGATTGTTGACCGATGCAGGCTGGCAGATTGGCAATATCGATGCCACTGTGATAGCCCAAGCGCCGAAATTGGCAGCGCACAAACCTGCCATGCAAACACGCATTGCGCAGGCTTTGGGCATCTCGACCCACCAAGTGAACATCAAGGCCAAAACCGCTGAAAAGCTGGGACCCGTGGGCATGGGTCAATCCATTGAAGCGCGTGCGGTGGCATTGATCCAGCAAGCCTAAGCAGCCGGCCTGCCTGGAGAATCTGGGCTCTGCGGCGGTCGATGGGCAGCTTGGGCCAAATGGGCCAATTTCACCCAATGCCGCACCATGCGTTTGTGCTCTGCGGTCAAGTTCATGAATTGACGCAGCATTTCCGTGTCTCCCATGCCCAAAGGGGCCGCTTGGTGGGGTTCACGCACGGTCAGAGGTGGGTGGCTCGGTCCAAACAGCAGGTCTTGCGGACTGATTTGCAAGACATCGCCCAAGGTTTTGAGCTTGTCGGGTTTGGGCATGGACACGCCAATCATCCAGTTGCGAGCAGCATGGGGTGTGATGCCTTCGCCCCAGTAGCGCATGTTGAAGGCGTCGGCCAATTGGGTGGCCGATGACTTCAATCCTGCTTCTTTCATGGCGTGGCGCAGTCGCGCTGCAAAGGCTTCGGATTCGGGGTTGGGGTTGATTTTTTTCATGCCCCGAACCTTAAAGTTTTCACTTCTTCAACGCAATGGATTGGCGCTTACAAAATGCCAAAGTGAATATCGGGCACATGGCCCTCATCTGTTTGGATGATGGGAGAAACCCGAGGGTTACTGCGCCGCCCAACCCCCGTCCATGTTCCAAGCGACACCGCGCACGTTGTTGCCAGCCGGGGTGCAAAAGAACACCGCCAGAGCCCCCAATTCTTCGGGCGTGGTGAATTGCATCGAGGGTTCTTTTTCACCCAACAATACACGCTGGGCTTGCTCGTCAGAAATGTTCAACGCAGCCGCTTTGGCATCGACTTGTTGTTGCACCAAAGGGGTCAACACCCAGCCTGGGCAAATTGCATTGCAGGTCACCCCGGTGGTGGCGGTCTCTAGCGCCGTGACTTTGGTCAAGCCGACGATGCCGTGCTTGGCCGCAACATAGGCCGATTTATCGGCCGAACCCACCAAGCCATGAACTGATGCCACATTGATGATGCGTCCCCAGTTGGCGGCCTTCATGGCGGGCAGAGCCAAGCGGGTGGTGTGAAACGCGCTGCTGAGATTGATGGCAAGAATGTCGTCCCATTTCGAAGTGGGGAAGTGCTCGATGGCGCAGACGTGTTGAATGCCAGCGTTGTTGACCAGGATGTCCACTTGCCCAAAACGCTTGGCAGCAGCGTGCATCATGTCTTCAATCTCTGCTGGTTGGCGCATGTCTGCGCCGTGAAACAAGGTTTGCACGCCCAGCGCCTGAAGGGATTGCTCGGCTTGGGTGTGGTCACCAAAGCCATTGAGCACGATGTGGGCCCCTTGCTGGGCCAAAGCGGTGGCCAAGCCCAACCCAATGCCACTCGTGGAGCCCGTGACCAATGCGGTCTTGCCTTTTAAAAATTGCGCAGTCATGAAAGTCCTATCCCTTACGATGTCCATGTCACGATTCTCCCCCAACGCCGTTGGCACTTGAAAACCCACCATGACCACCGATTCTTCGCCCGTTCCAATGCCTGCATCACAGGCCTTGCCGGTGACCGAAGCAGGGCCCATCAGCCAAGCTTTGGTGGAGAAAGCGCGGGCGTTTGCTCAACCTTTGTTGTCGGGCCAGCAATTACCCACGGGTGAACGATTGGCGGACCACGCACAAGGTGTTGCCGACTTGGTGGCCCACATTGGCGGCACCGCAGACATGCAAGCAGCTGTTTACCTGGCCTGTGCCTGCGATCAACTGAACAAACCACAAGAGCTGGTGGCCGCCGCCTTCGGCGATGAATTGGCCCATTTGGCTGTGGAAGCGCAACGCTTGTTTCAGTTGCAACGTCAAGCACGTCAGCTACGCGATGACCCGCTGCAAACCAAGATGCAAATTGAAAATGTGCGGCGCATGTTGCTGGCGTTCTCGCGCGACTTGCGCGTTGTCATGTTGCTCATGGCCTCGCATTTGCAATCCCTGCGCTACACCGCTTCGCTCAAGGTCGCTGGGTTTGAAGCCATTGCGCGTGAGTCCTTGCAGGTCTTTGCGCCCTTGGCCAATCGCTTGGGCATTTGGCAGATCAAATGGGAAATGGAAGACTTGGCGTTTCGCATGCTCGAGCCAGCGGTGTACAAGGAAATGGCCGTTTTGCTGGAACTCAAACGCACAGAACGCGAAGAAGAAATTGGCCTTGTGCAAAGTTATTTGCAAACGCAGTTGAAACAGCAAGGCATCACCGCGCAAGTGCAGGGTCGGCCCAAAAACATTTACAGCATTGTGAAAAAAATGCGTGGCAAGTCGTTGAGTTTCGACCAAGTGCGCGACTTGCGAGCCCTGCGCATCATCGTGGCGGATGTGGATGATTGCTACCGTGCGTTGTCTTGGGTGCATGGCCACATGCACCCCTTGGACAACGAGTTTGACGACTACATCGCCAAACCAAAATCCAATGGCTACCAATCCTTGCACACCGTTGTGCGGCACGCGGGACAGGTGCTGGAAATTCAAATCCGCACCCAAGCCATGCACGAGCACGCCGAGTTCGGCGTGGCGGCGCATTGGGCCTACAAAGAAGCGGGTGTCAAAGGTTATGCAGGCGTTTCAGCCTCCGCCGAGCAAGCTCAAAAAATGGCCGTGTTGCGCCAGTTGTTGGCCTGGGAACGGGATTTGTCGGGCGCACCTGATGCACCTGCTGCGCAAAATGACGACAAGATTTACGTCCTCACACCCGAAGCCGCCATCGTCGAGTTGCCGCTGGGTGCGACACCCATTGATTTCGC
>JBIIPF010000257.1:0-2965 GCA_044342755.1 Limnohabitans sp.
ATTCGCCTCGGGGGTGGTGTTCACTTGCTGCCCGTGCTGAGGTAGACGTAGGGCTTTTGCGGCACCCGGGCGGCTTTGAAGTCCGCCTGGTTTTGGCGGTCGATGGTCTTGTCCCACAGCAGGCATCGGCCAGCGCGTTGTTCGGCTTCTAACGAAGGCTTGTGTGCCTTGAGTTGCTGGATGAATGCTTGGGTTTCAGAGACGTATTCGGGGCGGGCAAACAAAGACATGAAAGGTGTCCTTCAAAGGGAGCCGCATTCTACCCAGAGTGCTGTGGACAACGCTGCCCATGCTGTTGTGTTCAGTGGGGTGTCCAAGCGGCAGGCCAAGTCAGGCTGCGCCCCGTGCGTGCTGTGAAAGCTGCCACATCTTCCAAGTGGTCGAGGTCGGTGGTGAAGTGCAGGTTGGCTGAGTCAAAGGGCAGCACCTGAACCTTGTGTGCTTGCCGCCATTCTTTGCAACCAAAGTCGGGGCCTCGCGCCAAGATGGCTGTGCGCGCGACCGCGCTCAGCATCACGGGGTTGCCGGGGGCGCCATCCACTTTGGGAAACACCATGTCGATGGCTGCAGGGCGCTGTACAAATGCGTGGGTGAGTTGTTGCACATCGGCGGCTTCAATCAGGGGTTGATCGGCCAAGGCCATGACGATGCCATCCAAACCCTCGGGCAAGGCTTGCAGCCCCAAACGCTGTGACGACACCAAGCCATCTTCAGGTTGCGGGTTGTGAATCACTTGGAGGTTCAAGCCGTGCAGTTGCGCACCAATGTCGGCGGCGTAATGCCCCAGCACCACCACCAATTGGGCGGCACCGGCGGCTTGCAAGGCGCGCACTTGGCGGCGAATGAGTGGTTCGCCATCCAGCAACAACAAGGACTTGGGCCGATGCCCCATGCGCGAACCCGCACCGGCTGCGAGCAAGACCGCAGCCCAGTTCATCAATGGATCCGCATGCCGGGTGTGGCACCTGGCCAAGGCTGCAGCACATGGATGCCGGGATGGGTTTTTTCATCCGCATGGCTGGCGGCCAGCACCATGCCCTCGGAGACGCCAAATTTCATTTTGCGCGGGGCCAAGTTGGCCACCATGACGGTGAGCTTGCCCACCAAGTCTTCAGGCTTGTACATGCTGGCAATGCCACTGAACACATTGCGCATGCGGCCTTCGCCCACATCCAGCGTCAAGCGCAAGAGTTTGGTGCTGCCTTCCACCGGTTCGCAGTTGACGATGAGCGCGATGCGCAAATCGATCTTGGCGAAGTCGTCAATGGTGATGGTGTCGGCGATGGCTTCGCCGCCGGGGATAACGGTGTCCAACACTTCGGGCGGCGGTTCAAACAAGGCTTCGAGCATTTTGGGGTCGACGCGTTGCATCAGGTGTTGGTAGACGCCGATGCTGTGGCCAGCGCCCATGCGCACATCGCGTTGATTGAATTGCAAAGGCGCGATGTTCAAAAAGGTTTCGACATTGGCCACCAAAGCGGGCAACACCGGTTTCAAGGCCAAGCTCAGCAAGCGAAACGCTTCGATGCAGGTGCTGCACACATCTTGCAAACGGGCGTCTTGGCCTTCTTGTTTGGCCAGTTCCCAAGGTTTGTTGGCGTCTACGTACTCGTTCACGCGGTCGGCCAACGCCATGGTGTCGCGCAGGGCTTTGGCATAGTCGCGCTGGTCGTAGAGCGCTTCGATGGCGGGCAGACCAGCGTGCAACAACTTCAGCAGGGCGTCACCATCGGCGCTCACCTCACCCAGCTTGCCACCAAACCGCTTGGCGATGAAACCCGCTGCGCGGGACGCGATGTTGATGTACTTGCCCACCAAATCCGAATTCACCCGCGCCAGAAAATCGTCGGCGTTGAAGTCGATGTCTTCGTTGCGACCATTGAGCTTGGCGGCCAAGTAATAGCGCAGCCACTCGGGGTTCATGCCCAGTTCAAGGTACTTCAGGGGGTTCAAGCCGGTGCCACGGCTCTTGCTCATTTTTTCGCCGTTGTTCACGGTCAGGAAGCCATGCACAAACACTTTGTGGGGCACTTTGCGACCGCTGAACTTCAAGATGGCGGGCCAAAACAGGGTGTGAAACGTGACGATGTCTTTGCCGATGAAATGGTATTGCTCGACATCCGGCGCGGTGATGTAGTCGTCGTAACTTTCGCCGCGTTGGTCCAGCAGGTTTTTCAGGGATGCCAAATAGCCAATGGGCGCGTCCAGCCACACGTAAAAGTACTTGCCGGGGGCATCTGGAATGTCGATGCCAAAGTAGGGGGCATCGCGTGAAATGTCCCAGTCGCCCAAGCCCTCGCTGGTGCTGCCATCGGGGTTGGTGCGCACGCTGAACCACTCTTTCACCTTGTTGGCCACTTCGGGCTGCAGGTGTTGGCCGTTTTGCGTCCAGTCTTGCAAAAATTCAACGCAGCGCGGGTCGGACAATTTGAAGAAGAAATGTTCGGCGTGCTTCAACACCGGTGTGGCGCCCGACAAGGCGGAAAACGGGTTCTTCAAATCGGTGGGCGCATACACCGCGCCGCAGTTTTCGCAGTTGTCACCGTACTGGTCTTTCGCGCCGCATTTGGGGCATTCGCCCTTGATGAAGCGGTCGGGCAAGAACATGTTTTTCTCGGGGTCGAAAAACTGCTCGATGGTTTTGCGCTCAATCAAGGTGCCGCCGTGGTCGGCAGACAGGTCGCGCAGGTCGCGGTAAATCTGTTGCGCCAAGGCATGGTTTTCAGGCGCATCGGTGCTGTGCCAGTTGTCAAAGCCAATGTGGAAGCCATCGAGGTATTGCTTTCGACCAGCGGCGATGTTGGCGACAAACTGTTGCGGTGTGAGGCCGGCTTTTTCGGCGGCAATCATGATGGGCGCGCCGTGCGTGTCATCGGCACACACGAAGTTCACTGCGTGGCCCTGCATGCGTTGGTAGCGCACCCAAATATCGGCTTGGATGTACTCCATCATGTGCCCGATGTGG
>JBIIPF010000258.1:0-2963 GCA_044342755.1 Limnohabitans sp.
TGCCGAGGTGTATTTGGCGTTGCAAAACGGCACGGTGGACGCCCAAGAAAACCCACTCACCGCCATCGAAGCCAAGAAGTTTTTTGAGGTGCAAAAAACCATCATGCTGACCTCGCATGTGGTCGAAGGCCTGATCACCATGGTCGGCCCGCACGTCTGGAACACCTTGAGTCCCGCCGAACAAAAAATGTTCACCGAGGTGATGCAAGAAGCCTCGGCCCGCATCACCGTCAACATCAAAAAGCGTGAAGCAGAGTTGATCGACATCTTCAAGAAAAAAGGCTTGAAGGTGGTTGAGGTCGACCGGAAAAGTTTTCAAACCTCGGTATTGAAAAACAAACCCGTGGAAAGCCTGGGCTTCACGCGCACGGATTACGACCGGATTCAGGCGGTGAAATGAGCCAAGAGCTGGACCAATTGGCCGCCTCCTTTGGCGACAACGATGCCCAAGTTGATTTGTCCGACACCTTGCCCGAGGCATGGCTGGCATTGCTGTTGTTTTTTGCGCTGGGCCTGACTGTCTTCTACCAATTCATCACCCGCTATGTGTTCAACGACTCGGCCGCTTGGACCGAAGAAGTGGCTCGCTATTTGTTGATCGGCACGGTGTTCACCGGGGCGGTCATTGGCGTGGCCAAAAACAACCACATCCAAGTGGATTTTTTCTTCCGTTTCATGTCCCCCGCTGTGTCACGCGCCTTGTCCTTGTTCACCGATGTGTTGCGCATTGGTTTTTTGGCCAGTGCCAGCGTCCTCACCTGGATGCTGATGCAAAAAATGGGCAGCTACCAAATGACCGTGGTCGATCTGCCGATGAACCTGGTGTATGGCGTGGTCTTGTTGGCCTTTGTGTTGATGACACTGCGCGCGGTGGGCGTATTGAAACGCCATTGGCGTCAAGGCCACAGCGTGTTGGAACGCCCGGAGAACATGTAAGCCATGTTGAAAATCATCTTTCTGGTGTTGCTCAGTGGTGGCTTGCCCGTGGCCATGGCCATGGCTGCCGCAGCCCTGCTTTACCTGTGGTGGGTGCCCAGCTCGCCGCCCTTCGTGGTGATCCACCGCATGGTGTCCGGCATCGACAGTTTCCCGTTGTTGGCCGTGCCGTTTTTCATCTTGGCTGGCAACCTGATGAACACCTCGGGCATCACGCATCGGATTTACAGCTACGCCCTGGCCTTGGTCGGTTGGCTCAAAGGCGGGCTGGGCCATGTGAACGTGATGGGTTCGGTGGTGTTTGCCGGTATGAGCGGCACCGCCATCGCGGATGCTGCAGGCTTGGGAACGGTGGAAGTCAAGGCCATGACCGACCATGGCTATGACCCCGAGTTTGCGGTGGGTGTCACCGCCGCTTCAGCCACGCTTGGCCCCATCATTCCGCCCAGTTTGCCCTTCGTCATCTACGGCATGATGGCCAATGTGTCGGTCGGCGCCTTGTTTTTAGCGGGCATTTTCCCTGGCGTGGTGATGGCCTTGCTGATCATGCTGACCGTGGCCTATTTCGCCCACAAAAACGGCTGGGGTGGCGACATTCAACTGCACTGGCCCACCTTCTTGAAAGCCTTGCTTGAAACCTGCGTGGTGCTGGCCTGGCCCGTGTGCATTTGGTGGCTGGTCACAGCAGTGGGCACGAATCCGCAAGTCACCGTGGTCGTTGGATTGCTGTTGCTGTTTGCCGCGGATAAATTGTTCAAGTTCCAAGCCTTGCTGCCCATCATGACGCCGGTGCTGCTGATTGGCGGCATGAGCACCGGTGTGTTCACCCCCACCGAGGGCGCGATCGCCGCGTGTGTCTGGGCCTTGATCTTGGGTTTCCTGTGGTACCGCACCCTGAACTTCAAATTGTTTTTGAAAATTTGTTTGGACACGGTGGAAACCACGGCCACCGTGTTGTTCATTGTCGCGGCCGCCAGCATCTTTGGTTGGTTGCTCACCTCCACCGGCGTCACCGCCGCCATCAGCACCTGGGTGTTGAGCGTCACCGATGAACCTTGGCAGTTTTTGTTGCTGGCCAATCTGCTCATGCTGTTTGTCGGTTGCTTTTTGGAGCCCACCGCTGCCATCACCATCTTGGTTCCGATCCTGATTCCGATTTGCCAACAACTCGGCATCGACCTGGTGCACTTTGGTTTGGTGATGGTGTTGAACCTGATGATTGGTTTGTTGCACCCACCCATGGGCATGGTGCTGTTTGTGTTGGCACGTGTCGCCAACCTGAGTGTGGAGCGCACGACCATGGCCATCCTGCCGTGGTTGGTGCCCTTGCTGGGCAGCTTGTTGCTCATCACCTATGTGCCCAGCATTTCTTTGTGGTTGCCACGTCTTTTCGCCTCCTGACTTTTTTTGAGTGGTTCAACATGAGTCTGTCTATTCGCCTTCACGCTGCCGATGATGTCGTCATCGCCCGCCAACAACTGATCTCTGGGTCCATCGTGGAGGAGGTCACGGTGCGCGGCCTGGTGCCGCCTGGTCATAAAGTGGCCATGCGCGCCATCACAGTGGGTGAGCCGGTGCGCCGCTACAACCAAATCATCGGCTTTGCCTCGCAAGCCATCGCCCCCGGCGAGCACGTGCACACCCACAACCTGAACATGGGACCGGACAAAGGCAGCTTCGAGCGCGATTACGCTTTTGGTGCCGACATCAAACCCGATGCGCCTGCACAGCAGGCCACCTTCATGGGCTATGTGCGTCCCGATGGCCGCGTGGCCACCCGCAACTTCATCGGCATTTTGTCCAGCGTCAATTGCTCGGCCACGGTGTCCCGTGCCATCGCCGATCATTTTTCACGGCTGACCAACCCCACCGCCTTGGCCAACTATCCGCAGGTGGACGGCGTCATCGCCCTCACCCACGGCACCGGCTGCGGCATGGATGGCAGTGGCTTAGGCATGCAGTTGCTCTCACGCACCTTGACCGGCTACGCCACGCATCCGAATTTGGCCGCCGCGCTGGTGGTGGGG
>JBIIPF010000259.1:0-2959 GCA_044342755.1 Limnohabitans sp.
AAGTCTTCGCTGTATAAGGTGTTGCATCGACTGGCTTGGGCGGCACTCACAATCAAGGCGTCATAAAACGACAGTTGATGTTGTTGATGCAAGCCCAGTGCTTGCTCCAACATATCCGGTGACACCACAGCCACTTCCAATTGCCGCAAAAAAAGCAATTGGGTTTGCACCTGAAGTGGCTTCATGCCGAGTTTTTTCAAAGCCACGTTGCAAAACTCCTGCAAAACCTGGGTGGACAAAACCGCCCGACCCAAACCATGCAACTGCCCCAGCAAAGCCAAAGCACGGGCTTGTTTCAGGGGCTCGTCGTTGGCGTGTGCATAAACCAGCACATTGGTGTCGATGAAACAACGTCCCTTGGCCACCGTCAGCGGGCGCGGTTCCCTGGCAACATGCTTAGCGCTCATGGGCTTGGTCGCGGCTGAAGTGCCAACCTTGTAGCTGTCCGCCCTCTTCTACGCAGCGCGTCGCGAAGTCGTTCCAATCTTGGTTGCGGTCGGCACTGCCCGCCAAGTACTCTAGGTGGTCGCGCACAGCTTGGTTCAGGCTTTTGCCCATGCGTTGTGCGGCCAGACGGGCTTTTTCAATGGTTTGGGCGTCTGCGGACAAGGTGATGTTCATAAATTCCACACAGGTTATGTGCAAAAAATATAGCTAAAACCACCTTTGACGTCAATGTGATCTGGTTACGCCCGCCGCCAAGGCGGCTTCGCGCCGCCTTTGTCTTTGGCCGCTTGACTGCGCAGCGCCGCTTCGAAAGCACTTTGCGCCCAAGCTTTGGCCAACCCCCGGTCGTCCAAGATGAACTCTGGCGCACGCCAGTAAGACAGCTTCACCGGCCTGCCGCGCTGCTCGAAGGTGAACGGCTCGGATTGCACCGCCAAAAATTCGGGCAGGTTCAGGGCATCGGTTTTCAAATACACGTGGCCTTGCGCCAGCAGGCCAAACATCAGGCCGTCGTGGTAGATGCCGTGCGCGCCAAACATGCGCCGCGTGGTGATGCGGCCAAAGTCGGCGAACACCTCGTGCAGAAATTCATGGAAATCGCTCACGGCTTCTCCAGCGCCTTTTCTGCCTCCGCCCGCTTGGCAAACTCAGCCCGCAGTGCCCGCAGTTTTTCGCGCGGATCTTCTTTGGTGGTGGCCACGTCCAGCGCCATCTCGGCAATGAAGCGGCTGGGCAGGCTGCTCACCATCTCGCGACCCTTTTTGCGCTTGCGGCTCCAGCTCACCATCAGGCTGCGCTGGGCGCGGGTGATGCCCACATACATGAGTCGGCGTTCTTCCTGAATGCGCGTCAAATTCAGCGCGTCTTGTTGCAGGCTGACGCCGTCTTCTTCAGGCTTGAACGGCAGCAAGCCTTCGTTGACGCCGGCCATCATGACGTGCGGCCACTCCAATCCTTTGGCGGCGTGCAAGGTGGACAAGGTCACCACGTCTTGGTCTTTTTCGCGCTCGGACAGCGTGGACAACAAGGCGATGGTTTGCGCCACTTCCAGCAGGCTTTTGGACTCGTTCACCAGGCTCACGCCGGCGGTGTCGTCCACCTCGCCGCCGCAGCGCTTGGCCATCCAGTCGATGAAATCCATCACATTGGCCCAGCGGGCGGCAGCGAGTTTTTCGCTTTCTTCGCCGTCGTACAAATGCTTTTCGTAGTCGATGTCTTTGAGCCACTGCGTGAGCAACCCCAGCGCCGCTTCAGCGCCTTGGGTGTGGCGCGCGCGAAACTGCAAATCATTGATCTCGTTGCCAAAGGCTTGCAGGCTTTCCACCGCGCGGGTGGGCAGTGCTGCGCCCAGCGAATGGCTGAACACGGCCTCGAACAAGCTGATGCGGTATTGGTTGGCAAACTCGCCCAGCTTTTGCAGCGTGGTGTGGCCGATGCCGCGCTTGGGGGTGGTGACGCAGCGCAAAAACGCCGGGTCGTCGTCGTTGTTGACCCACAGCCGCAGCCATGCGCACAAATCGCGGATTTCAGCGCGGTCGAAAAAACTTTGCCCGCCCGAGACCTTGTAGGGAATGGCGGCTTTGCGAAAGGCTTTTTCCAACATGCGGGACTGGTGGTTGGCCCGGTACAGCACCGCAAAGTCTTTCCAAGCGCGGAACTGGCTCACGCCTTCGCCGGTTTCGTTGCCAGCACGCAGGCTTTGGATGCGGTTGACGATGCGCTCGGCCTCGTGCTCTTCGTTGTCGGCGTCGATCACGCGCACTGGCTCACCCGCGCCCAACTCGGAAAAAAGCGTTTTTGGATACAGCTTGGGGTTGGGGCCAATCACATTGTTGGCGGCTTGCAAAATGGCCGTGGTGGAGCGGTAGTTTTGCTCCAGCTTCACCACTTTCAAATCGGGAAAGTCGTGCGGCAGTTGCTGCAAATTGTCCAAGGTGGCGCCGCGCCAGCCATAAATGGATTGGTCGTCGTCACCCACGGCGGTGAAGCGCGCCCGCTCACCCACCAACAGCTTGAGCAAGGTGTATTGGGTGGCGTTGGTGTCTTGGTACTCGTCCACCAGCACATGGCCCATGTGCTGCTGCCACTGGGCCAACACCTCGGGGTGCTGTTGCAGCAGTTTCAAGGGCAGGCCAATCAGGTCGTCAAAGTCCACGCTTTGGTAGGCCGTCAGGCGTTCCTCGTAGCGCGCCATGATGCGCGCCGTGATGCGTTCGTTGTCATTGCTGGCCTGCGCTTCGGCCATGGCGGCGTTCAGACCTTGGTTTTTCCACAGGCTGATGGCCCATTGCCATTGCCGGGCGGTCGCCGCGTCGGTGGTGCCACCGGCGTCTTTCAGGATCGAGGTCACGTCGTCGGTGTCCAAGATGCTGAAGTTGTTTTTCAAGCCCAGCGCTTCGCCGTTTTGCCGCAACATGCGCACGCCCAAAGCGTGGAAGGTGCAGATCAACACTTTCTGCGCCTCGCGCCCCACCAACTGCTTGGCGCGCTCGCGCATTTCGGCGGCGGCTTT
>JBIIPF010000031.1:0-11717 GCA_044342755.1 Limnohabitans sp.
TCATAAGCACCATGGGTGAGGCCCGGGTACATGGTCCACGCTTGATTGGCGCTGTTGAGCATTTCATAAAAACATTGGTTCAGCACCAGGGGCAAACCTTGACCGCCATAAGCCGGGTCGCAACTCAAGGAAGTCCAACCGCCCGCCACGAACTGCTCATAGGCCTGCTTGAAACCATCAGGCGTTTTGACTTCATGGGTGCTTTGATTCAACTGGCAGCCTTGCTGATCGCCTATCGCATTCAAGGGCAGCAAGACTTCAGCAGCAAATTTGCCGCCCTCTTCCAACACGGCAGCGATGGTGTCGGCATCCAAGTCCGCGTGGGCGGGCAAGGCTTTCAAGGTTTCGGGCACATGCAAGACCTCGTTCATGATGAACTGCATGTCGCGCAAGGGTGGGGTGTAAATGGCCATGATGAATTTCCTATGTAAGAGATGCGCCATTGCGCAAGAGCAACTGCTCGAACCCTTGCAAGGTGCGTTGAAGACTTTTGGTGGATTTCAAAAAACGGGCTTCGTAATGCAAGGCCAAAATCAGGCCGTGAATTTCAAAGCACATTTGGGCGGCGTCGGTTTCTTTGGCCAAATGCTGCTGGTCTCGGGACTGCACCACGGCACGGTGAACAGCGGCCAACCAGGTTTTGACGGAACTGGCCAAGGCGTCTCTGACGGGTCCTGGTCGATCGTCAAATTCAGCAGCGCCGCTGATGTACAAACACCCCGAGTCGATTTCTGCGCTGGTTCTTTGCATCCAGTGATGAAACAAACTGCGCAAGCGTGGCAGGCCACGCGGATGTTGCAAAGCGGGTTCAAACACCTCGATTTCAAAACGATGGTGGTATTCCCGAATGACGGAGATTTGCAACTCTTCGCGGGAACCAAAATGCGCGAACACGCCCGACTTGCTCATTTGCATGACTTCAGCCAATGCGCCAATGCTCAAACCTTCCAAGCCAATTTGGGTGGCCAGGCCCAGAGCCGCATCGACAATGGCTGCTTTGGTTTGCTGGCCTTTGTGCACGCCGCGTTGCCTGGGCGCATGGCCATCGGCTTCTGAAATGGAGTGGATGTTGGAATTCACAGGATGCTCAAAAAAGAACGACCGTGCTATTTTGCACGATTTTGATTTGCCTACACTTCATGCCATGAAAATCACCAGGTTGTTGGCAATTCGCCACGGAGAAACCCCTTGGAATGTGGAAACACGGATTCAAGGACACACCGACATCGGTTTGAACGAGGAAGGCCAGTGGCAAGCCCAGCAACTGGCCAAAGCTTTGGCATCCGAGGACATTGATGCGGTTTATGCCAGCGACTTGTCCCGCGCCTTCAGCACCGCCCAAGCGATCGCAACTCCACACCAACTGAACGTGACCGCCTTGCCCGGTTTGCGTGAACGCCACCTGGGGCAGTTCCAAGGACAAACTTGGGCAGAAATAGAAACGCAGCACCCCGAAGACGCCGCACGATGGCGCCAGCGTGAGCCCGATTGGACGCCGCAAGGCGGCGGTGAAAGCTTGGTGATGCTGCACCAACGCATTTCAAATTTGGCGCACGACATCGCGTCGCAACACGTGGGTCAGCACATCGTTTGGGTCACGCATGGCGGCGTGCTCGACATCTTGTACCGCATGGCCACGGGTCAAACGCTGCAAGCACCGCGCACATGGGGTTTGCGCAACACGGCGATCAATCGTTTGCTGTGGACACCAGAAGGTTTGCAATTGGTGGGTTGGGCCGATGAACGCCACTTGGACAACATAGAAGCGCGCGAAGAAAACAGCGCCTGAAAACCAGTTTCAACCGCCTTCAGCGTCGAACAAACCCACACCACTGGCGGGTGGCGCCACACCCAAATGCCGATAGGCCGCCATAGTGGCCACGCGACCACGCGGCGTGCGTTGCAAAAAGCCTTGTTGAATCAAAAACGGTTCGATCACATCTTCGATGGTGTCGCGCTCTTCGCCGATGCTGGCCGCGATGTTGTCCAAACCCACAGGCCCGCCGTCAAAACGATGGATGACCGCTTCCAACAACTTGCGGTCCATCAGGTCAAAGCCTTGCGGGTCCACATCCAGCATGGCCAAGGCGGCATCGGCCACGGCTTTGCTGATCAAGCCATTGGCTTTCACCTCGGCGTAGTCGCGCACGCGGCGCAGCAAGCGGTTGGCAATGCGCGGCGTGCCACGCGATCGGCGGGCAATTTCAAATGCCCCCTCTTCATCCAATTGCGCTTTGAGCAAGCCACCGCTGCGCATGACGATGCGCAACAACTCTTGGGGTGAATAAAACTCCAAGCGCGCGACGATGCCAAAGCGGTCCCGCAAGGGGTTGGTGAGCATGCCCGCACGTGTGGTGGCGCCCACCAAAGTGAAGGGTTGCAAGTCGAGTTTGATGCTGCGCGCCGCCGGTCCTTCACCAATCATGATGTCGATTTGGTAGTCCTCTAACGCGGGGTACAAAATCTCTTCCACCACGGGCGACAAGCGATGGATTTCGTCGATGAACAACACATCGTTCTTTTCCAAGTTGGTCAGCAAAGCCGCCAAGTCTTTGGGTTTTTCCAGCACCGGCCCGCTGGTTTGGCGCAGGTTGACGCCCAACTCTTGGGCAATGATGTGGCTCAAGGTGGTTTTGCCCAAACCGGGCGGCCCAAACAACAGCACATGATCGAGGGCTTCTTGGCGGTTGCGGGCGGCACCAATGAAGATTTCCAATTGTTCGCGCACCTTGGTCTGGCCCACATACTCTTGCAACAGCTTGGGGCGCAAGGCGCGCTCAATCGCCTCTTCTTTGGGGCTGACAGGGGCGGCAGACACCACGCGCGGCGCAGGGGCGAAATCATCGGTCTGGATGCTCATGAGGCCAAAGCTTTCAAGGCTTGTTTGATGCCTTCACTCACGCCGATGTCAGCAGGCAATTGCTTGAAAGCGGCTGAGGCCTCTTTGTCGGAGTAACCCAAAGTCATGAGGGCTTGCATGATGTCGTTTTGAGCGCTATGGATTTGAGCCGCCGGGCTCAAGCCCAAATCGCTGCCCATCTTGCCTTTGAGTTCCAGCAGCAAACGTTCGGCGGTTTTTTTACCAATGCCCGGGATCTTCACCAAGCGCCCGGCCTCTTGCAGCGTGATGGCTTGGGCCAACTCGGCCACACTCAGGCCACTGAGCACACCCAGCGCCATGCGCGGGCCCACACCGGAGATTTTGATGAGTTGGCGAAATGCGGTGCGTTCTTCGCTGCTGGCAAAGCCGTACAAAATTTGCGCGTCTTCGCGCACCACGAAATGCGTCAGCAAACTCACTGGCGCACCAACCGCAGGTAAGTTGTAGAAGGTGCTCATCGGCACGTCCACTTCATAACCCACGCCTTGGCAATCCACCAAAACCTGGGGTGGGTTCTTTTCGCTGAGGATGCCGCTGAGTTTGCCAATCATGATGCTGATGAAGTTGTTCGAGTGGATTATCAGGCCACAGCAAGTTCCGCTTTCGAAGAGGCCAACAGGGCTTGCGTTATGCTTTGCGCTCACGTTTGAACACCCTTTGAAAGCACCTGCATGCCCCTCGTCAGAATTGACCACGCAAACACCCACCCGCCTGGATTTGGCAAAGCCGTGGGTGAAATTGTGTACCGCGCCATGATTGAAGTCATCAATGTGCCAACTGACGACAAGTTCCAAATCATCACCACGCATGAAGGGAGTGAATTGAACGTGGCCCACAGTTATTTGGGCATTGAATACAGCGCCAACATCGTCTTCATTCAAGTCACCTTGAATGCTGGACGCAGCATTGAATTGAAAAAAGCGTTCTATCGTCGCATCGCCGATGACGTGTCTAAACAACTGGGCATGCGCCAGCAAGATGTGTTCATCAGCCTGGTGGAAGTGGCCAAAGAGAATTGGTCCTTTGGCAATGGCGAGATGCAATACGGGCCCACCGCTTGATCCTGCGCCACACTTTTTCCCCCGCCAACAACACGCGTTTGGGGCATCTTTGCGGCGCTTTGGATGAACATCTGCGCACCATCGAGTTGGCGCTTGAAGTCAAGATTGCGCACAGCCACGAAAAATTCAAAATCGATGGTCACAAGGCCAAGGCCGAACGGGCCTTGGAAGTTTTGCAAGCCATGTATGAACGAGCAGGCAAATCGATCCCCAAAGAGCAAGTGCAGTTGATGCTGGCCGGCGACGACCCCATGCCCGTGCGCGAAGACGGCAGTTTGGTGTTAGCCACCCGCCGCAATGACGTGCGAGCGCGAACGCCCACGCAAGGCGTTTATTTGGACAACATCGCGCAGCACGACATCACTTTTGGCATTGGCCCAGCCGGCACCGGCAAAACCTATTTGGCCGTGGCCAGCGCCGTAGACGCCTTGGAACGCAGCGCGGTGCAGCGCATCATCCTGACCCGCCCGGCTGTCGAAGCGGGCGAAAAACTGGGTTTTTTGCCGGGTGACTTGGGGCAAAAAGTCGACCCGTATTTGCGCCCACTCTATGACGCGCTGTATGAATTGATGGGTTTTGACAAAGTGCAAAAAGCCTTTGAACGCAGTGCCTTGGAAATTGCACCCCTGGCCTTCATGCGTGGCCGCACCTTGAACAACGCCTTCATCATCTTGGACGAAGCGCAAAACACCACGCCCGAGCAAATGAAGATGTTCCTCACACGCATCGGCTTTGGTGCGAAGGCAGTCATCACAGGCGACGTGAGCCAAATCGATTTGCCCAAAGGCGCGCCCAGCGGTTTGGTGGATGCCGAACGCGTGTTGCGCCGCGTGCCGGGTATTGCCATCACCCACTTCACCAGCAAAGACGTGGTGCGCCATCCCTTGGTGGCACGCATCGTCGATGCTTACGACAAACAGCGCAAAGCAGTTTGAGATGGCGCTGCCAAAGCTTTCCTTGTCTTTGCAATTTGCAAACATTCCCTACGCCGCCAGACACCGTTCAGCGCTGCCACGCCATGCTGTGCAAAAGTATTTGCGCCATGCTTTGGCGCATGACGCCGAGATCACGGTACGCATCGTGGGGATTGATGAAGGACTGGCCCTGAACAACAGTTATCGGAAGAAAAACTACGCCACCAATGTGCTGACCTTTGACTATGCCCAAGCGCCTTTGGTGATGGCCGACTTGGTGTTGTGCGCCCCGGTGATTGCCCAGGAAGCGAAAGAACAAGGCAAAACCTTGGCGGCACATTACGCGCATTTGCTGGTGCACGGTTGTTTGCATGCCCAAGGTTGGGACCATGAAACTTCTTTGAAAGATGCCCACGCCATGGAAGCGCGTGAGATTGACATCTTGGCAGGCTTGGGTTTTGCCAACCCCTACCGTTGATCAGCCTCGTCGTCTAACAAGCGCACCCGCACACTTTTACCCTTGATGCGGCCTTTGGCCAAACGCTCAACCGCCGTGGCGGCAATGGCGCGGTCCACCGCCACATAGGTGGAAAACTCATTCACATTGATCTTGCCTATCTGATCGGCGCTGAAGCCCGCCTCACCGGTCATGGCACCCAAGACATCACCGGGGCGGATTTTTTCTTTGCGCCCGCCCACAATTTGCAGGGTGCGCATCGGTGCTTGCAGCGGTTCATCTGAGGCCGGCGTCAAGGTGATCAACGGTGCCCATTGAGAGGTTTGGGATTGCAACACTTCGATGCGACCCACCGCACCCATCTCGTCCAAACTGGCCAAGGTCAGCGCCAAGCCTTGCGCATCGGCGCGGCCAGTGCGGCCAATGCGATGAATGTGAATTTCGGCGTCGGGCGTCACATCCACATTGATGACGGCGTTGAGCTGGCTGATGTCCAGGCCACGCGCGGCCACGTCGGTAGCCACCAACACCGAGCATGAACGATTGGCAAATTGAACCAACACTTGGTCGCGTTCGCGTTGATCCAATTCGCCGTACAAAGCCAGAGCGTCAAAGCCTTGGGCTTGCAACACGGCCAGCAATTCTCGGCATTGCAGTTTGGTGTTGCAAAAGGCCAGCGTGGATTCGGGTCGGAAATGGTTCAGCAACAAAGATACCGCATGCAATCGCTCGTCTTCGCGCACCTCGTAAAACACCTGCCGGATTTTGTCGGGCTGGTGCACAGTTTGCACTTTCACGGTTTGCGGCTCGCGCATGAATTGCGACGCGATCTTGGCAATGCCTTCGGGGTAAGTGGCCGAGAACAACAAAGTTTGTCGCTTGGGCGGGCATTGTTGAATGAGTTGCTTCATGTCGTCAAAGAAGCCCATGTCCAGCATGCGGTCAGCTTCATCCAACACCAAGGTTTTGACGGAATCCAAGCGCAGGTTGCCGCGTGTCAGGTGGTCCAAGATGCGACCTGGCGTGCCCACCACCACATGCGCGCCATGTTGCAGACTTTGCTCTTGTCCACGCAAGGCCACTCCGCCGCACAAGGTGACCACTTTGATGTTGGCCGTGGCTCTGGCGAGACGGCGAATTTCCGTGGTCACCTGGTCTGCCAATTCGCGTGTGGGGCACATCACCAAGCCTTGCACGGCATGGAAATTGGCCGTGAGCTTCTCCACCAAGGGCAGGCCAAAGGCTGCTGTTTTGCCACTGCCCGTGCTGGCTTGGGCAATCAAGTCCTGGCCCGCCAATGCCAGCGGCAAGCTCGCCGCTTGAATGGCCGTCATCTCGGTGTAACCGAGTTGATCGAGGTTGTTGAGGGTTTCGGGGGAGAGGGAAAGTGATTTGAAAGATGAAGACATGGTTGATTATCAACCCATGCTTTTGAAGCAAGGGACCATGTTCTACTTCAAATCCCGCACATCATCAAAATGCGCTTCCACATCATTGGGCAGCAATTGGATGGAAGCCCGCAAGCCGGGCACCGCACTCATCAGCGCTTGTTCGACACTGGTGCGCAAGGCGGCCGCGCGGCCCAAAGACCAGCTTGAGGGCATGTGCATGTGCATGTCGACAAACCGACGTTGCCCAGCACGGCGTGACACCACATGGTCAAAACGAATGATATGCACTTCACCACGCATGTGCTCAAAGTCATCAAGAACGGCTCTGATTTGCGCCAACACTTCAGGCTCGACCGCCTCGTCCATCAGACCCTGAGATGAGCGCCATATCAGCGCCACGCCCTCTTTCAAAATATTCAGCGCCACGCCCATGGCCACCAAGGCATCCAGCCACAACCAGCCCGTGAAATAAACCAGCGTCAGACCGATGACCACGCCGCCGGAGGTCCACACATCGGTGACCAAATGCCGGGCATCAGCTTCTAATGCAATGGAGCGGTGCACTTTGGCCGCGCCAAACATGACCCAAGCCAGCAAACCATTCAACGCTGAACTGGCCACCGACAAGGCCAAACCCCAACCCAGAGATTCAACGGGTTGAGGATCAAAGATGCGATCAGTTGCAGCCCAAATGATGGCGATGGCAGCACCCACGATGAGAATGCCTTCAAAGCCCGAAGAGAAGTATTCAGCCTTGTGATGACCGTAAGGATGTTCTTCATCGGCCGGCTGTTGCGCCACCGTGACCATGACCAACGCAAAAATAGCGCTGGCCAAATTCACAAACGACTCCATCGCGTCCGACAACAAGCTCACAGAATCGGTGATGTACCAAGCCATGGTTTTCATCACGATGGTGATGATGGCCACACACACCGATGCCCACAGCAGGGTTTTGGGCTCGATTCTGGTGAACAAATTCATCAGGACTTTGGGACTGTGCAACGAGCCGCTGTCAACTGAGATGAATGCGTGCAAACTTGCGCTTGCCCACCTGAACCACATGCACACCCGCTGCCACCTTAAGGCCTTTGTCGCTGACCACGCTGCCTTCAATGCGTACACCACCACCCTCAATCAAGCGATTGGCTTCGCTGGTCGAGGGTGCCAAACCCGCCGCTTTCAACAAGGCGGCAATGCCCAGCGGTGCGCCGCCCAAGTGCACATCGGGAATGACGTCGGGAACACCGCCTTTGCTGCGGTTCACAAAATCTTGTTCGGCGGCATCGGCCAAGGCGGCGTTGTGAAAACGGGTGGTGATTTCTTTGGCCAGCATCACTTTGGCGTCGCGGGGATTGCGCCCACTGTCGACCTCCGCCTTCAAAGCGGCAATGGCTTCCAAGCTTTGGAAACTCAGCAAGGTGAACCAGCGCCACATCAGGGTGTCGCTGATGGACAGCACCTTGGCAAACATGGTGTTGGCTTCTTCGGTGATGGCGATGTAGTTGTTTTTGCTCTTGGACATTTTGTCCACACCATCCAGGCCTTCGAGCAAGGGCATGGTCAAGATGCACTGCGGTTCTTGGCCGTATTCCTGTTGCAAATGGCGACCCATGAGCAAATTGAATTTTTGGTCGGTGCCGCCCAACTCCAAATCGCTCTTCAGGGCCACGCTGTCATAGCCTTGCATCAGGGGGTATAAAAACTCATGGACGCTGATCGATTGGCCGCTGTGAAAGCGTTTGTGAAAGTCGTCGCGCTCCATCATGCGGGCCACGTTGTACTTGGCTGCCAGCTGAATCATGCCGCGCGCGCCCAGCGGGTCGCTCCATTCGCTGTTGTAGCGAATCTCGGTTTTGGCCGGGTCCAACACCATGCTGGCTTGCTTGTAATACGTGTCGGCGTTGGCCTTGATTTGCTCGGCCGTCAAAGCGGGGCGGGTGGAGTTGCGCCCAGAAGGATCGCCAATCATGGAGGTGAAGTCGCCGATCAAAAAGATGACTTGATGGCCCAGGTCCTGCAACTGGCGCATTTTGTTCAGCACCACGGTGTGGCCAATGTGGATGTCGGGCGCGGTCGGGTCCAAGCCCAATTTGATGCGCAAAGGCTGGCCCGTGGCTTCAGAACGCACCAGTTTTTTCACCCATTCGTCTTGGGGAAGCAATTCTTCACAACCCCGACGCGACACGCTCAAGGCGTGCTGAATATGCGAAGACAATGAGGTTTGTGTTTCAGGTGCTTGATTCATAAGTCTTTTCGAATTTGGAGAGGCAAGATTGCACTGTATACTGCACCCCCCAAGTGTTGGATGAAGCCTTTAGGGGGTCTACCAACCCAAGAGCCTTTCATTCTAAAGCGCCATGCCTTGTGCAGCGCTTGTCATCTCGCTTTTTTGGACGACTGAATTGCAACAACTGGCCCCTTCAGAACCAACCGAGAACCCGCCAAATGCCCGCGCATGGGTGTGGCGCATTGGCGCGGTATTGATGCTTGGCGCAGGCGGCGCTTTCGCCGTGGCGGGTCTGAGCCGTTTTGAACAACCGGTGCAGATTCAACAATTGGTTGAGGCGGTCTCCACACTCTCTACAGACAGTCAAATTCAGAGCCTGACCAGCAACGGCATGCGCCTGTACCGGTCAGATGCATCCCGCTCGAATGACACGGCAGACAGTTTGCTCATGCGACTTGGTGTGATTGACAAGGCTGCAGCTGATTTCTTGCGTAGCAATCCCTTGGTGCGTGACAACTTGCTCGGTCGTGCCGGTCGTTTGCTCAATGCCGAGTCTGATGGTGACAACCACTTGCTCAAACTGACCATCCGTTGGACCACCGATAGCAACACCAGCTTTGAGCGCTTGGTGATCGAAAAGACCGACGTCGGCTTTAGTGCTTTTCGTGACACTGGCCCACTTAAATCATCGGTGCGTTTGTCTGGCGGGCTGATACAGAGCTCCTTGTTTGCTGCCACCGATGACGCCCGTATACCTGACAGCATTGCTGTTCAATTGGCCGAGATTTTCAGTGGCGATATCGATTTTCATCGCGCATTGCGAAAGGGTGATCGCTTCACTGTCAGCTACGAAAGTTTAGAAGCCGATGGCGAAATCCTGAAATCAGGTCGTGTCCTGAGTGCAGAATTTGTCAACAAAGGCAAGAGCTACCAAGCCATGTGGTTTCAAGAGGCTGCGGATAAACAAGGCGGCTACTACAACTTGGACGGCCAAAGTTTACGCCGCGTCTATCTGGCTTCGCCTTTGGCTTTTTCTCGCGTGAGCAGTGGTTTCAAAATGCGCTTTCACCCGATCTTGCAAGAGTGGCGAGCCCATTTGGGCGTGGACTACGCCGCAGCCAAAGGGACCCCTGTGCGCAATGTGGGTCTCGGCGTGGTGGAGAGCGCAGGCACCATGGGCGGCTATGGCAATGCCATCGTGATCAAGCACAACAATGGTCACAGCACGGTCTATGCCCACCTCAGCAAAGTGTTGGTCAAGCGTGGCCAGCGTGTCAACCAAGGCCAAGTCATTGGCTTGGTTGGCGCTACCGGCTGGGCCACTGGTCCGCACTTGCACTTTGAATTCCGTGTCAATGGTCGCCACCAAGACCCCTTGCTGCTGGCAAAGCAAAGCGAAACCATTCCTGTGCCAGCTCATGCGCGTGAGCGTTTCAACCTCCAAGCCAAAGAAGTCGCACAACAGCTGAGCGCTTCGGCTGTCGCCTTTGCCAACACCCTACCCTGATCCTTCCATGTCCACGCTGTTCATTGGCGTGATGTCCGGCACATCCTTAGATGGTGTCGATGCAGTGCTGGTGGATACCGCTGAAAGCTTTCATTGCTTGGCCCATGTGGCGGTGCCCATGCCCCAAACGCTGCGTGAGCATTTCTTGCAGCTGAACCAAACAGGACAGCATGAATTGCATTTGGCGGCGTTGTCAGCCAATGCCTTGGTGGCACTTTATGCCCAAGCTGTTCAAAGCCTGCTGCGCACAACAAAACACCAAGCACGTGAGATTGCAGCCATTGGCGCCCATGGCCAAACCGTTCGGCATCAACCTCAATTGCACGACGGCGTGGGCTACACCCTGCAATTGAACAACCCTGCATGGCTGGTCGAGCAAACGGGCATCAGCGTGGTGGCCGATTTCCGATCCCGCGATGTGGCTGCAGGTGGGCAAGGCGCGCCCTTGGTCCCAGCCTTTCACCAAGCTGTTTTTGGCGTGCCCGGCGAAACCTTGGCGGTACTGAACATCGGGGGTATGAGCAACATCAGCATCTTGCAAACCGACAAGGTATTGGGCTTTGATTGTGGACCGGGCAATGTGTTGATGGACCTGTGGTGCCATCAGCATCTGGGACAACGTTACGACCACCTCGGTCAATGGGCAGCTTCTGGCCGCGTGTCCCAAGCCTTGTTAAGTCGCTTCTTGCAAGACCCGTTTTTTCATGCGCCACCGCCCAAAAGCACGGGTCGAGATCTGTTCCACGCCGACTGGTTGCAGGGGCATTTGAATGCCACACCTGGTTTGTCGGCAGCAGACGTGCAAGCCACCTTGGCCGCACTGACTGTGCAGACAGGTGCACAAGAGGTGCTACGCCATGCACCCACAGCCAAGCGCTTGCTGGTGTGTGGTGGTGGCGCTTACAACCAGCACCTGATGTCCTTGCTCAGCCAAGCCTTGCCTGAGGTGGAAGTGGCGTCTACCGAAGCCGGCGGTTTGCCGCCTTTGCAAGTGGAGGCAGCGGCCTTTGCATGGTTGGCGCGGCAAACCCTCCTGAACTTGCCTGGCAATTTGCCTGCGGTTACGGGTGCTCGTGGTCCGCGGGTTTTGGGGGCCATCTACCCTGCTTGATGTTTCGGCACCCCCATGAAAAAAGGCCGCAAAGCGGCCTTTTTTTGCGCGCTAAAAACTCATGCTGAGAAGGATGAACCGCAACCGCAGGTGGACGTGGCGTTGGGGTTCTTGATGACGAACTGAGCGCCTTGCAAGTCTTCTTTGTAGTCAATTTCAGCGCCC
>JBIIPF010000260.1:0-2940 GCA_044342755.1 Limnohabitans sp.
AGTGGCGGCGGTTTGATCGCCGCCGCCACCCTCAGTACCCTGCCCGGCTGCAGCAGTGAATTTCCACCCGAAGCCATTGCTGCATGGCGCCCGCCGGCCGCTGACTTGGACATTCGCCGCTGGGCTCTTTCACACGCTTTGCTGGCGCCCCATGCGCACAACCTGCAATCTTGGCTGGTGGATTTGGACACGCCAGACACGATCGTGTTGCGCTTGGATCTGCGCCGCTTGCTGCCCGAAACCGACCCTTGGTCGCGTCAGTTGGTCATCAGCCAAGGCACCTTTTTAGAGCTGTTGGTCATGGCCGCCAAGCAACGGGGTTACAGCGCAGACGTCAGCATGTTCCCAGAGGGCGAATTCGATGACCAAGCGCCCGACAACCGCCCCACCGCCCGTGTGCGTTTGGCGAAAGACAGCAGCGTGAGCGCTGACCCTTTGTTTGCCCATGTCTTTGACCGTCATACCCACCGAGGCCTGTATGAAAGCCGCATCCCCGACGCCCAGGCGCGCCAAGCCTTGGCCAACAGCGTGAAGGACTTTTCGGTGCAGTTGGGGCTGGTGACAAGCGAGGATGCCAGCATGCAACAACACCGCGCTATCGCCATGGACGCTTGGCGCATTGAGATGCAAACGCCCCATACCTTGCTCGAATCCTACAAAGTTCTGCGTGTGGGCCCGCAAGAAATCGCCCAATACAGGGATGGGATTTCGCTCAACACCCCCATGGTTCGTGGCTTGGTGGCGCTGAATTTGTTTGACCGCAGCAAGCCTTCAGAGCCCGACAGCTTTGCCATCAAGGGGCAAATCAGCGAGTTCAACAACAAAATGTCAACCACCCCCGCTTGTGTGTGGCTATCCACCTCAGACAACAGCCGCAGCACGCAAATGCTGTGTGGCCGCGCCTATGTGCGCTTGCAACTGGCCGCCACCGCCTTGGGACTGCGCATGCATCCCTTGTCACAAGCCTTGCAGGAATACCCCGAGCAGACCAACAACTACAAAGCCATTCACGAGCTCTTGGTTGGCAAGGACAGCACCGCCACGGTGCAAATGTGGACACGTTTGGGCTATGCCCCCGCTGGCTCGGCTTCACCCCGCCGAGGTCTGCAAGCGCATTTGGAAAAAGCCTGATCCACAAAGGGCCCCCATGGCGGGTGGCTTGCATGTGACTTCCTGAGCGGCTGACGCGCGACTGTAAAACCGCGTTCTCCGTTCAAACCAGACCTGCAACGCGCAACACCCTTGGAAACCAAGCGCCAAAGACCATCCGCATACAATCGCCGGTTGCCTTCAAAGGAGAATTGTCGTGTTCATGTCTTCAGCCATTGCCCAAACCGCCCCAGCCGCAGCCCCAGCCAGCGACTTGTCGTCATCCCTCATGAGCATGTTGCCCTTGGTGCTGATGTTCGTGGTGCTGTATTTCGTCATGATTCGCCCCCAAATGAAACGCCAAAAAGAAGTGAAAGCCATGCTGGAAGCGCTGGCCAAAGGCGATGAAGTGGTCACCACCGGTGGCATGCTGGGCAAAATTTCACAACTTGGTGAACAGCAAATCGGCCTCGACGTGGGCAATGGTGTCACGGTGCAATTGCAGCGCGCAGCGGTTGTGCAAGTGCTGCCCAAGGGCTCGATCAAGTAAACCCCATGAATCGCTATTCACTCTGGAAATACGTGGTGCTGGTCACTGCGGTGTTGCTGGGCAGTTTGTACACGCTGCCCAATTTTTTTGGTGAAGCACCGGCTGTTCAAGTCTCGCCTGGGCGCGCCAGCATCAAGCTCGATTTGGCGACACAAGCCAAGGTGGAAGACGCATTGAAAGCGGCCAAGCTCACCCCCGCGAGCATCAGCCTTGACGCCAATTCTTTGAAGCTGCGTTTTGAAAACACTGACGAGCAACTCAAAGCCAAAGATGTGACGCAACGCGCCTTGAACCAAGACGCCAACAACCCAGATTTCGTGGTGGCCCTGAACCTGATTCCCCGCACCCCCGCTTGGTTGGCCAGCCTGAAAGCCGCCCCCATGTACCTGGGCTTAGACCTGCGCGGCGGTGTGCACTTCATGTTGCAAGTCGATATGCAAGCCGCGCTGTCCAAAAAAGCAGAAGCCTTGGCCGGTGACTTGCGAAGCGCCTTGCGCGAAAAAACCATCCGCCACAACGGCATCTCGCGCGAACAGCAAAGCGTAGCCATCAGTTTCAATGATCAAGCTGCCGCTGATGCGGCATTGGCCTTGATACAAGAGCAGTTCACCGATTTGCTCGCCACGGTCACCCCGGTCAACAACGTGTTTCAATTGAACGCTGTCTTGAAGCCCGAAGCGGCTAAGCGCGTACAAGACCAAGCGCTCAAGCAAAACATCACCACGCTACACAACCGGATCAATGAGCTCGGTGTGGCCGAACCGGTCATTCAGCAGCAAGGCCTGGACCGCATCGTGGTGCAGTTGCCCGGCGTGCAAGACACCGCCAAAGCCAAAGACATCTTGGGCCGCACGGCGACGCTTGAAATCCGCATGGTCGACGACAGCAGTGATGCCCGTTTGGCCGAGGTGGGCAGTGGCATGGTGCCGTTTGGCACCGAGAAATACCTGGAACGCAATGGCCAAGCCGTGGTGGTGAAAAAGCAAGTGCTGCTCACGGGTGAAAACCTGACCGATGCGCAACCCGGCTTTGACAACCAAACCCAAGAAGCCGCGGTGCACCTGACCTTGGACGCCAAAGGCGCACGCATCTTCAAAGACGTCACGCGTGAAAACGTGGGCAAGCGCATGGCCATTTTGTTGTTTGAAAAAGGCAAGGGCGAAGTGGTCACCGCACCTGTGATCCGCACCGAGATTGGCGGCGGTCGGGTGCAAATCTCCGGTCAGATGACCACCACCGAAGCGGCTGACACTGCGTTGTTGTTGCGGGCTGGCTCCTTGGCCGCGCCGATGGACATCATC
>JBIIPF010000261.1:0-2938 GCA_044342755.1 Limnohabitans sp.
CGTGAGCAGACACGTCTTGTGCGCCAGTGAGCAAACCATGGGCAGCTGCTTGTTGCGCTTGCGCCAAATAAGGCGCAGGCACACACACCGCCACTTGACAAGCTGCGCCTGCCAAACCCGCACTGACGGCGTGCAACAGGTCCTGATTGGCAGCCAAGCTGCCATTCATTTTCCAGTTGCCCACAATCAGTTTGCGCGTCATGGTTTTACGCTTGGTGCGGTGGTTGGTCGTGGTCTTGGTCTTGGTGCGACTGCGCAGGCGCTTCAGGGCGGTCCAACAAGGCTTTCATGGACAACTTGATGCGGCCTTTTTCGTCGGTTTCCAAAACCTTGACACGCACGATCTGACCTTCGGCCAACACGTCGGTGACCTTGGCGATGCGCTCGTGGCTGATTTGGCTGATGTGCAACAAACCATCTTTGCCAGGCAACAAATTGACCAATGCGCCGAAGTCCAAAATCTTGGTGATCGGGCCTTCGTACACCTTGCCAATTTCCACTTCGGCGGTGATTTCGGAGATGCGGCGTTTGGCTTCTTCAGCCTTGGCGCCGTCGGTGGCGGCGATGGTGATGGTGCCGTCTTCTTCGATGTTGATTTGGCAACCGGTTTCTTCGGTCAGGGCACGGATGACCGAGCCGCCCTTGCCGATCACGTCACGGATCTTGTCCGGATTGATCTTCATGGTGTAGAGCTTGGGTGCGAAGCTGCTGATTTCGGTTTTGGCTTCGCCCATGGCGTCTTGCATTTTGCCCAGGATGTGCATGCGGGCTTCTTTGGCTTGGGCCAAAGCGACTTGCATGATCTCTTGGGTGATGCCTTGGATCTTGATGTCCATTTGCAAAGCGGTGATGCCGTTGGTGGTACCGGCCACTTTGAAGTCCATGTCGCCCAAATGATCTTCGTCACCCAAGATGTCTGTGAGCACCGCAAAACGGTTGCCGTCTTTGATCAGGCCCATGGCAATGCCAGCCACGTGCGCTTTCATGGGGACGCCCGCGTCCATCATGGACAAGCAGCCACCGCAGACCGAAGCCATGGAAGACGAGCCGTTGGACTCGGTGATTTCAGACACCACACGCAAGGTGTAGGGGAATTCTTCTTTGGAAGGCAAGCAAGCGGCCAAAGCGCGTTTGGCCAGGCGGCCGTGGCCGACTTCGCGGCGCTTGGTGCTGCCCATGCGACCGACTTCGCCGGTGGCGAACGGAGGCATGTTGTAGTGGAACATGAAGCGGTCTTCGAACTCACCGGCCAAAGCGTCGATGCGTTGCGCGTCGCGTTCGGTGCCCAGCGTGGTGATGACCAGCGCCTGCGTTTCGCCGCGTGTGAACAGGGCTGAACCGTGGGTACGGGGCAACACGCTGTTGCGGATTTCGATGGGACGCACGGTGCGGGTGTCGCGACCGTCGATGCGGGGCTCACCAGCCAAGATTTGGCTGCGAACAATGCGCGCTTCGATGTCGAACAACATGTTTTCCACTTTGACGCCGTCGAACTCGACGCCGTCGGCTTTCAAACCCGCCATGACCGCAGCGTAGGCTTCGCGGCAAGCTTGGGTGCGGCTTTGTTTGTTGCGGATTTGGTAGGCGGCCGCCAATTTGTCGTCGGCCAAGGCGGCCACTTTGGCAATCAGGGGCTCGTCTTTGGCAGGGGCTGTCCAGTCCCACACGGGTTTGCCAGCGTCGCGCACCAAGTCGTGGATGGCGTTGATGGCCACACGGCTTTGCTCGTGACCAAACACCACCGCGCCGAGCATGATTTCTTCAGACAACTGCTGGGCTTCAGACTCCACCATCAACACAGCAGTTTCGGTGCCAGCCACCACCAAGTCCATGACGCTGTCTTTGCGCTGGGTTTGGCCGGGGTTCAACACGTACTCGCCGTTGATGTAGCCCACGCGGGCCGCACCGATGGGGCCGTTGAAAGGAATGCCGGAGATGGCCAAAGCGGCCGAGGTGCCGATCATGGCGGCGATGTCGGCATCGACTTCAGGGTTCAAGGACACGGTGTGGATGACCACGTGCACGTCGTTGTAGAAGCCTTCGGGGAACAGCTGACGGATGGGGCGGTCGATCAGACGGCTGGTCAGGGTCTCGAGTTCGCTGGGCTTGGCTTCGCGTTTGAAGAAGCTGCCAGGGATCTTGCCGGCGGCGTAGGTTTTCTCGATGTAATCGACGGTCAAGGGGAAAAAGTCTTGACCGGCTTTGGCGATTTTGGAGCCGACGACGGTGGCAAGCACCACGGTGTCATCGATGTTGACCAGCACAGCGCCGCTGGCTTGGCGGGCGATTTCGCCGGTTTCCAGGGTGACCGTGTGTTGGCCCCACTGAAATGTTTTGGTGATTTTGTTAAATATAGACATGTTTGGTTCCTTGTGGAAATCGGGAAGTGCGGGCCACTTCACCAGAGCCCAAAGTCACTGTCAGTAAACGATGCCATTCCAGAAAAATGCGCTTGCTTTTTTTGGAATGACACAGCTTCGAACCGAGTCAGCAGCTTTGCGATGGCCCTGCCCCATGCATGAACGCCTGAGTGAATGAACAGACTCAGGCGTTGGGCATGGGTGCGGGGTGTTACTTGCGCAAACCCAATTTGGCGATCAGCGCGGTGTAGCGCTCGGCGTCTTTGGATTTGAGGTAGTCGAGCAATTTGCGTCGACGGCTGACCATGCGCAACAAGCCACGGCGACCGTGGTGGTCTTTGGCGTGGGTTTTGAAGTGGGGGGTCAGTTCATTGATGCGAGCCGTCAGGATGGCGACTTGCACTTCGGGGCTGCCAGTATCGTTGGCCGAACGTGCATTGGCCTTGACGACGTCTGCTTTGTTTAAGGTTGTCATGTTGTTTTCCAAAAAATTTGACATGCGCCAACAGCCGGAAATGCCAGATGGCGTGAACTTCAGGCCTACAAGCCCAAAGCCAAACGATTATAGCTTGGCCAAC
>JBIIPF010000032.1:0-11609 GCA_044342755.1 Limnohabitans sp.
ATCACCGCCACCAAAACAGAGCAAGACAGTTTTGATTTGCCCATGTCGATCGACAAGGTGAGCAAGGAACAAATTCAAGACGGCCAATTGCGCATGACCTTGTCGGAGAGCTTGGCCCGTGTGCCTGGCATCACCGCGCAAAACCGCACACAGATGGCCCAAGACCCGCAAATTTCTTCACGCGGCTTTGGTGCGCGTTCAGCGTTTGGTGTGCGCGGTATTCGCGTTTATGTGGACGGCATTCCTTTGTCCATGCCCGACGGCATTGGCAACCCTGGCAGCGTGGACCTGGGCATGATGGATTCCATTGAAGTGATGCGCGGTCCTTTCTCGGCCATGTATGGCAATTCGTCGGGTGGCGTGATTCAGATGTTCACCGAGAACGCGCCCAAAACACCGGAAGTCTCTGGCGATTTGTTGGCCGGCAGTTATGAAACCTATATCCAATCGGTGAAAGCTGCGGGCTCGTCATCTGGCGTTGACTACGTTTTGGGCTATTCGAATTTCAAATCGGATGGTTACCGTGAGCAAAGCGCAAGCACCAAGAAGCAAGCAACGGCCAAACTCAAAACCACCATCGGAGAAGACGCGAAGCTGACCACCTTGCTGAGCTGGTTTGATCAAGATGCCAAAGATCCAGGTGGCCTGCTTGTTTCTGAAGCAAGGACGGCTGCCTCGCCTACATCTAAATTGGTGGACTCGAGGGTCGCCAGAGGCAACACTCAAATCGGCATCAATTTTGAAAAATCGTTGAATGCAACGAACACATTGAACCTGCTGGCTTATGCAGGGCAGCGTGACAACAATCAAATTTTGTATGTGGCAAATATTCCCTCTTATAACAGTCGCGCCAGTGTGATTGACAGGGACTTCATGGGTACCGAATTGCGTTGGTCGCACAAGGGGCAAGTTTCTGACATGCCTTATTCGATCTCCAGCGGAGTGACCTATTCACAAATGGTTGATGACCGGAAGGACATCAATGCGGACAGTGGTGTTGTTCGTGCAGCAATTACCGCCAACTTCAACCGCAATGAAAAACAAACAGCGACAACATCTGACCAATATGTCCAAGGAAGTCTGACGGTCACCCCTCAAATTGATTTACATGCTGGAGTTCGAAGAACAAACCTCAGCTTGAAATTTGAAGACGAATTGGTAGGAACATCCACTCAGTGCTCAACAGCAGCAACTGTCAGGCTTTGCGACACCAGTGGCAGCGTTCGTTACACCAAAACAACCCCAGTTATTGGCGGCATCTACAAGCTAAATCCTGCGGTGAATTTGTATGTGAATGCTGGCCAAGCTTTTGAGACACCAACGCTGGTTGAATCATCATTCTCAAATGCAACTACTGGTATTGGTCCCAACCTGACTTTGAAACCAAGTACCAGCAACAATTACGAAGCTGGAGTCAAAGCATTTTTAGACGACAACACCAAGGTCAATGCGACTTTTTTTCAAGTGGACACAAAGAACGAAATCATTGTGAACACCACCGTCAGCGGAAGAACCAGTTACCAAAACGGTAAATCCACGAAGCGAACAGGTGCGGAATTGTCTGTTGACGCTTTATTGCCAATGAACTTCACCGCTTATGCCTCTTACACATTGCTTGAGGCCAAATTCAATGAAGATTTCAGCGCAGCGGTGCTCAAAGGGAATCGCATTCCTGGAACTTATAAAAACCAAGCTTTCGCTGAATTGGCTTGGTCTTATCCTGCTTGGGGATTTCAAACTGCATTGAATGTCGTCAACAGCAGCTCGGTGGAAGTCGATGATGCCAATACTGCGGGTACTGCAGCCGCTGGCTACACCGTGTTTAACCTTCGCGGCAGTTTGAACCAAAAATCAGGGCCTTGGAATTTCACGGAGTACGTCACACTCAATAACGTGACCGATGTGAAATACATAGGTTCCATCAAAGTCAATGACAGCAACTCCAGAAGTTACGAACCCGCCGCCCCCTTCAACTGGATCCTGGGCGTGAAAGCAGCCTACAAGTTCTAAGACTTGCAACAGGCCTCGGGATCATTTCCCGAGGCCTTTTTTCTAGCCTGTTCTAAGATGCGTGTTTTGATTTGCACTACCTTCGAGGTTTGACCAATGAAAATCTTCACACCTTTTGCAGCACTCGCCTTGTCTGCGCTCACCATGTCCGCGCCAGCCTGGAGCCAAGCCCGCGCTTACGCCACCAACGAAGGCGCTGGCACGGTATCGGTCATTGACATGGAAACGGACACGGTTTTGTCCACCATCGAAACCGGTGGCAAGCCGCGTGGTTTGGCGGTGTGCAAGGGCAGCCCCAAAATTTATGTGTCCGAACAAAACGCGGAAGAGTTGTGGCAAATCGACCCGGTCAGCGGCAAGATTGAAAAACGCGCCAAGCTGGGCGAGTCGCCCGAGGCGGTGTACTGCTCGCCCAAGGGCGACTTGCTGGGCGTGGCCAATGAAGGCAACAACAGCATCAGCTTTGTCAGCGTCAAAACCATGAAGGTGCTGTTCTCCATTCCCGTGAACGGCAAAAACCCCGAGCATGGCGTGTTCAGCCCAGACGGCAAGTTGATGTTCGTCTCTGCTGAAGAGGCCGATCAGGTGGATATTTTGGACATTCAAAAACGCAAACAAGTCGGGTCGATCAAAGTCGGTCTGCGTCCGCGTGGCATTGCCTTCACCCCCGATGGCAGCAAAGCGTTTGTCGCGGTTGAAACCGACAGTTTGTTGGTGGCCATCGACGTGAAAGAGCTCAAAGTGATCGGTCAACTGGCGGTGGGCAAGCGCACCTCGGGCGTGGCCGTGTCCCCTGATGGCGCTTTGGTGTACGCCACCAATGGCGGTGACGCGAATGTCTCTGTGGTGCGCACCGACACCTTTGAATGGGTTGAGAACATCGCCATTGGCCAGCGTCCTTGGAACATGGCGTTCAATGCAGATGGCAGCAAGCTGTATGTGGCTGCTGGCCGCAGTCATGCCGTCAGTGTGGTGGATATGGCCACCCGCAAGATGGTGAAAGAAATCCCCACGGGCAGACTGCCCTGGGGTGTGGTCGTTCAATGACGCAAGAGCGTTACAACCGTGTATTGATTGCGCTGCATTGGTTGCTGGCGCTGGCGCTGATTGGACAGTTTGGCTTGGGTCTGTGGATGGAGGAAATCCCCAAAGATCCACCCGGCATGCGGGCCTACTGGTTCAACTTGCACAAGTCCATTGGTCTGCTGATTGTTTTGTTTGTCCTGTGGCGCATGGCTTGGCGCCTCACGCATGCAGTTCCGGCCTTGAACAACACACCCGAATGGCAAGCCAAAGCGGCCAAGCTCACGCATGGCGTCATGTATGTGTTGATGTTGCTGATTCCCGTGTCTGGTTTTTTGGGCTCTAGCTTTTCGCAATATCCGGTGAAGTTTTTTGGGGTGGTCTTGCCGCGTTTATGGGAGCCTCAGCCTGTGTTCAAAGACTTTTTGTCAGAAGTCCATGAAATCTCAGCCCTGACACTGGCTGCTTTTGTCTTGCTGCATGTGCTTGCTGTCGTTTGGCACACCGTGGTCAAGAAGGACGGTTTGCTCAACCGGATGCGCTGGGGCGCCTGAGGCTGGCGAGGATGAAAGTCCTTTTTCTTCATCAAAACTTTCCCGGACAATTCAAGCACCTGGCGCCCGCCTTGGTGGCACAAGGTCATGAGGTGCATGCCTTGAAATTAACCCGCCAGCCGCCATCCCTGTGGCAAGGGGTGCGTGTCCACAGTTATCAACCGCAGCGGGGCTCCACGCCCCACATCCACCCTTGGGTGATGGACCTTGAAACCAAAGTGATTCGCGCCGAAGCCGTGATGCGCTGGGCCACCCAGCAGCGCGATGAATTCGGCTTCACACCGGATGTGGTGATGGCCCATCCTTCCTGGGGCGAGAGCCTGTTGATCAAGCAGGTCTGGCCGCACACCAAGCTGGGTTTGTTTTGCGAGATGTACTACCAGACCCAAGGACAGGATGTTGGTTTTGACCCAGAATTTGCCAATACAGCCGTGGATGACAGCAGCCGCTTGTTTTTGAAAAACACGGTCAACATCTTGCACAACGACTTGGTGGACGCGGCCATTTCACCCACCCATTGGCAAGCCAGCACCTACGAGCCGCAGATGCGTCAACGCATCAAAGTGGTTCATGACGGCATCGACACGGCACACATCCAACCCCACGCACAGGCTTGTTTGCGCCTTGGAGACCACCAGTGGACACGAAGCGATGAAGTGGTGACCTTTGTCAGCCGCAATCTGGAGCCCTACCGGGGTTACCACGTGTTCATGCGTGCCTTGCCCACTTTGTTGCGCCAACGCCCTCAAGCTCAGGTGTTGATCGTCGGTGGCGATGAAGTCAGTTACGGTGCCAAACCGCCACCTGGCCAAACTTGGAAGCAAATATTCATCGATGAAGTGCGGGGTCAAATCAGTGACGATGATTGGTCGCGGGTGCACTTCTTGGGGCGCATTCCCTACGACGCATTCCTCACCATGTTGCAAATCAGCCGGGTGCATGTGTACCTGACGTATCCGTTTGTGCTGAGTTGGAGTTTGATCGAGGCCATGAGTTCGGCTTGCGCCATTGTTGCCAGCGACACGCCACCCGTGTTGGAAGCCATCGAAGACGGCGTCACAGGCAAGTTGGTGCCCTTTTTTGAACCTCTGACCTTGGCCCACACGGTTGCAGACCTGTTGAACAACCCAGAGGAGCGAGCCTCGTTGGGCGCTCAAGCGCGTGCCCGGGCTGTGGAACGTTACGACTTGAAAACCGTTTGCCTGCCCCAGCAGCTTGAATGGGTGCAAAGCTTGTTGGCTAAATCACCTTGAAATGGTGTGTGCCATCGCGGCGCAGTTGTTCCACCAAACCGTATTCCCAATCCAAGTAAGCCTGCATGGCTTCCGTGGGGTTGTTGGTGCCTTCGTAAGGTCGGCGGTAGCGGTCGATGCGTGGGCTGGCCACATACGACTCGCCTTGTTGGGTGCTGAAGCCTTGCGCCATCCAAGCCGCATTGCCGCCGGGCAGCCACAGCACTTCCACGCCAGGGCGCACCAGCGGTTTGAGTTCGGCCACGGCATAACGTGATGCACGGCCATCAGCGCAGGTGAGCACATAGCGGTTGGCTTTGTGCACCCGTGTGAAGTCTTGTGCCATTTGCGAACGCAACAACCACCACGCGCCGGGAATGTGGCGTTTCACATAGGTGGCGCTGTCACCCACATCGATCACCATGCTCAGGTTGCTGCGGTTGGCCAACCATTCTTTCAAGGTGGCCGGGTCCACCTCGTGCACGGGCTCGAGGGTGTCGGGCAATGGGTGCAGGTGGGGTGTGTCAGTGTGGGACAAGTCTTGTGGCTTCACATCTTTCAACACGGCCACTTCCCAGCCCATTTGTGCCAGCCATGATGCGGTGAGAGAAGCCCGCACACCATCGTCGTCATACACCACCAAGCGTGCGCCGCGCACACCCACATGGTGATCGGTTTCTTGCACCAGTTGGCCACCAGGCGCGCTGATGGCGCCTGCCCAATGGCCTTGTGCATATTCTTCAGGGGTGCGCACATCAAAAACATAGGTGTTGCGTGTGGTGTCGGCTTGCCATTGCGCCAGGGTGTCGCGGTCGATGCGTTGCACGCCAGCGCGGAACAACAAGGCCAAGGCGGTGGCCGCAGATTTGCTTTTGTCGGCGTCACTCACCGGGCCAAAGCGTCGGTCGGCTTTGTGCTCCAACTCGAGGCCTGCCAAGGTCCAACCGATGGTGCCATTGCGCAAGGCGCACACCGGGTTGGGAATGCCGGCATTGATGAGCGACTGCGCTCCAATGATGCTGCGGGTGCGGCCCGCGCAATTGACCACGATGCGGGTGGTGGCGCTGGGTGCCAACGAGCGCGCCCGCAGCACCAACTCGCCACCGGGCACGCTGATGGAGCCGGGGATGCTCATGGTTTGGTATTCGTCAAAACGGCGGGCATCGAGCACCACCATGTCCGAGCCGCGCTCGAGCAGCGCGTTGACTTCATGCGCCGAGAAAGAAGGGGTTTTGCGTTGCGACTCGACCAACTCGCCAAAGGCTTTGCTGGGCACGTTGACATCGCGGAACAACTCGCCACCACCAGCGGCCCAGCCTGCCAAACCGTTTTGCAAAACAGCAACTTCGGTGTAGCCCAAGCGTTCAAACACAGGCACAGCACGTACCGCCAAACCTTCACCGTTGTCGATCAACACGATGCGTGTGTTCAGGCGCGGAATGCGCAGCTGCGCATCGCACTCGATGCGGCCATAGGGCAGGTTGATGGCAAACAAGGGATGGCTTTGCGCATACGGGTCTTCTTCGCGCACATCGACCAATGCGATTTCTTGTTTCTCCAGCAAGGCTTGGCGCACTTGCTGGTAAGTCGCCACGGGGTAGGGGTGGCCAGGGTCCATGACCACTTCAGGGGCCGCAGCGGGCGCGGGTGCGGGCGCAGGCGCTGCAACGGCTGTTGGGGCAGTTGGTACTGCAGCGGGCTGGGGCGCAGGCTGGGGAGTGGGCGGTGGGACCGCCGCAGAAGGTGTCGCCGTGAGCGGGGGTGTTGCCACAGGCACAGGAGCCACAACAGGTTGGGGCGCTGCATGCGGGCTGCCAGAGCTCATTCTCAATTGGGCCACGGGGGGCGGGCTGGTCCACAAGGCCTCTTTCTGCTCACCCAACAACATCACATTGCTGTAGCCCGAGACGAAAGTGGTGCGGCTGCCGTCTTCGCGGTAACTGTGGCGCTCCATTTTTCCAATATTGCCGCCATACACATGGATGCTGATCGAGACTTGATTGGGCAGGGCATTCCACACTTTGTGCACGTCTCCGATGCGGGGCGACACGGCCTCGATATCACCCGGCAGCATGTCCACCTGAAAACCCGCTGGCACCCAACGGCCATCGGACATGCGGCTGTAGGGCTGACACGACTCCGAGCCGCGCAACATGCCCACCAAGCCCCACACCGTGTGGTCGTGCACTGGCGTGGCTTGCCCAGGACCCCACACAAAGCTCACCACCGAGAAGCGGTCTTGCGGGTCCGCGTAAAGCAGAAATTGTTGGTAGTGCTGTGGATGGGGCTGCGCCAGTTCGGGGTTGAGCCAATCGTCATTGCGCAGCAAAGGGTAGAGCAGATGCTTGCCCTGGGACAACAGCTCTTGCTCGGGCGGTGCGCTGTCCACCAAGCGCGTGAGGTCGGCTAAAAATTGATGAAGGCGGGCGGTGTTGAGAGGCTGAACAGCTTGCATCGTGGGAGTCAGAAAAGGCTGGCCCATTGTTTCACAGGATGACGCCCTTTCGCCAGATTTTCGAAGCTATGCTTGAGGGCATCATGACCACTTCTTCATCCTCTTTCGTGATGGCTGGCGTGATGGGCTGGCCCATCAAGCATTCACGCTCACCCCTGATTCACAGCCACTGGATCGCCGAGCATGGCCTGCATGGCGTTTACCTGCCCTTGCCGGTCAACCCGCTGCGTTTGCCCGAAGCCTTGGCGGGTTTGTCTGCGCTGGGTTTTGCCGGTTGCAACCTCACCTTGCCACACAAAGTGCAGGCGCTGGAGTGCCTGAGCGACATGGACGATGTGGCGCGGCAAATTGGCGCGGTCAACACCGTGGTGGTGCAGCCTGATGGCAGCTTGCGCGGCACCAACACCGATGCGTTTGGCTATGTCCAAAGCCTGCGCGAAGCACAACCCACCTGGCAAGCCAGTGCAGGCCCCGCCGTGGTGCTGGGTGCAGGTGGTGCAGCCCGCGCGGTGGTGTGGTCCTTGGCCGATGCCGGTGCCACAGAGATTCGCTTGCTCAACCGGAGTTTGGACAAAGCGCAGGCCATGGCCGTTGAGTTTGGGGCACCCGTGAAAGCGCTGCCTTGGGATCAACGGCATGAGGCCTTGGCTGATGCAGCGTTGCTCGTGAACACCACCACACAGGGCATGCAAGGGCAAGCCGCTTTGGACATTCAACTCGATGCATTGCCAAGCCATGCCTTGGTGTCGGACATTGTGTACACGCCTTTGCAAACCGATTTGTTGTTGCGTGCCCAGGCGAGAGGCAACCCCACGGTGGGTGGCTTGGGCATGTTGTTGCACCAAGCGCGGCCCGCCTTTGCCGCATGGTTTGGCGTCATGCCCGAGGTCACACCTGCTTTGTGGCAGAAGGTGTTGGCCTCGTTCTAAGCCTTATTTGCGAACCGCAGGCACCTCGATGGGCAGGCCTTGCGCCCGCCACATCAAATACAGGTTCAAGTTGCGCATGTCTTGGTGGCCCCAAGGCGGCACCTCGGCTTTCACGCTGGCATAGCAAAACCGCAAACGCCGCTCGAGTGAGGCCATGTACTGCCAATCCAGACGAAAGATGGGGTAGCCGTTCGGGTGGCCTTGGCTGAGTTTGTCGTTGTAGAGGCGTTGGCCGTAGTGCTGGTCGTGGCATTGGGTACAAGACAAGTTCATTTGGCCCTGGCGCGCCATGTAGAGCTTTTGCCCCGCTTCAAAATGTTTTTTGGCAGGGCCATCAATGCTCACCAAGATGGGCATGCCTTTGGAAGCACCCGTCACATGCAAGGTGATGGCCAACAACTCGTCCGATTCCGGTAGCCAATTGATAGCCTTTTGCTGTTTGGAGCGGCAATTTCGAATCCGGTCTTCCAAATTGAACAACTTGCCTGTCGCCTTGTCGATGGCGGGGTAGCGCGTGGCCGCACCTTTCATGCTGTCATTCGCTTCGCCATGGCAAGAAGCGCAGCTTTTGTTGTTGCTGCCAGTCACTTGCTTCCACAACTGAGCGCCCTTGTCGATGGCATGGGCGCTGGGGCTGGCGAAATCATCATCGAGCTGCAAACCACGCACCTCGGGGCTGGAGAACGCCAAACCCGACTGGAGTTGGTCCAAGGGAATATGGCGTTGCTGGGCCGAAACGTTGCTCCACATCAAGCCCATGGCCAATGACCAAAGCAGTAGAGATTTCATGGCTTGGGCGAACTTGAGCTGTTGGCCAATTGAACCACCAGGGGATGGCGCATTTCACCGATGTTGGCCTTGTCATCGACCCAGCGGAAATACAGCTCGCCGGACTTGACAGCGCGCAAGTAAAACTCGAACAAAGGGTTGGCGGCAATGCCGGTGGTGGGCTCGGCGCGAAACACCTCTTGGTTGTTCAAGGTGCAACTGAGTTGACGGATGACGTTGCGCTTGATGAGGACGCCGTCAATGTCGCGCAAAAAGCCGCTGTCCATCGGGTGGTTCACCAACAGGCGAAGCTTGAAGACATCGCCTTCAACGATGCGAGGGGGCAGTTGCAAACGTGCGCTGCTCATGTGCCGTTGTCCACACAGGCGGCTTCGGTGACCGCGACTTCCTGGGTTTGGTAGCGAAAGGTGCCATCTGAAAAACGGGCCAGGGCCACCACCATTTGGGTGCCCGACAAACGCACCCGGGTGTTGATTTCAGCGCGGCCGTTCCAAGGCCCCAAGACAAAGAGACACATGAGAGGGACCGGGTTGCGTTGCGACACCAGGTAGATGTGACTGACATGGGACGCCTCGGTCATGGGGCTGTCCACCTTCAGGTGCAAAGGCACCAGGTGTCCGTTGTCGGCCAAGCTTGGCAAGGTCAGGCTGATACCGCCTTGTGTCAAAGCTTGGTTGACAACAAAGGGCTTAACCATTTCCTCAAAGGTGCGCAAGCGCGACTCGGCCAGACCGCTGAGCGTGAGTTTGTCCACTTGTGCCAAAGCATCCGCACCCAGCCACAAACCACTGGCGGCCACCGAGGCTTGGGCGCAGCTGTTTAAAAAAGTTCTGCGAGAGAACAGGTCGTCTGGGTCAGGCAAGGCGTTCAATGGCTGTCCTCAAGGTGTTTTGAGCAAATAGATGATGATGTCTTCGAGCGCTTGCTCGGTGAGCACCGTCTTACCCTTCAAGGGTTTGGCGACATTTTGCAAGCCCTTGGTGCTGAAGTAGGCGGGCATGAAGGTTTGAGGGTTGAGAACGCGCGGGTCGGCAATGCGCTGGCGCAAAGCTTCAGCCGAGAGGCGTTCGCCGACTCCAACCAGACTGGGGCCCATATCGCCACCGTCTTTGAAGCCCGGGACCACGTGACACAGAAGGCAACCCGTTTCTTGCCGGTTCAGCAACAGTTTGCGCCCGCGCTCGACATCGGCCGTGGCGGCGGATTTGGTGGCTGGCATGCCTTCATTCGCATGCGCCATGCTGCACAAGAGGCCTATACAAACAATCAAAAATCGCATCAGAAAAAGCTCATTTCAAATAGCGTTTCAACGCTTCAGCACACACGCCCACAGCAGCATGCGACTCGCGCAAGACCCGACCCATGGTGATGAAGCCGTGGATTTGCCGCTCGAAGCAAATGTATTCAGTGGCCACACCGGCCGCGGCCATCGCATCGGCATAGAGCAAGCCTTCATCGCGCAACGGGTCAAAGCCTGCGGTCAAGACAAGCGCGGGGGGTAGTTTGGCATGGCTTGGGGCTTTCAAAGGTGAAGCCCGCCAGTCGTGGCGGTCTGCCGTGTTGGGCAAGTAATGGTCCATGAACCAGTGCATGGCCGCAGCCGTGAGCAAGTAACCCTGGCCATTGGCGTGGTAGCTCGGCGTGTCGGGGTACATGAGGGTGGCGGGGTAAATGAGCAATTGAAAGGCCGGGGGTTGGGCACTGTCACGTGAGCCCAAACACACCGCTGCAGCCAAATTGCCGCCAGCGCTGTCGCCACCAACGGCCACGCGAGCCGGATCGATGTGCAAGCTGGCAGCGTTGTCCACCACCCAGTGAAACGCATGCAAGGCATCGTCATAAGCGGCGGGGAAGGGGTGCTCGGGGGCCAAACGGTAGTCCACCGAGAAAACAGCGCAACCGCTGGCATCACACAACTGACGGCACAGCACATCGTGGGTGTCAATATTGCCAATCACCCAACCACCGCCGTGGTAGTAGACCAAGGCGGGCAGCACTTGTTTGGCCGACACGCCCATGGGCCGGTATTCGCGCACCGCGCCAAAGGACAAAGCATGGTCTTTGCAGACCGAGGTGGGCAGCGGGTCGGGTTGCGTGAGAGCTTTGCGAACCAAGTAGTAATCACGCGCTTCCAGCACGGGCAGCGCGTTGAGTTCCGGCACGCCACGGTCTTTCATGAGTTGCAACAGGGCTTGGGCTTGCGGGTCCAGCATGGCGATCCTTAAGTGGTGCTGCCCACTCGGGCATAGGCATTTTCATGGCTTTGTAGCCATGACCGCGACAGGCTGTCGTCGTCTTGTTGGGGATGAAAGTCGGGGCGGAAATAACGCCGCCACATGCCATAGGAAGAGCGGAACAAGCCTTCTTTGCTGAACAAAAACACCCAAGCACTGCGCCAGGTGCTGAGCTTGAACAAACTGCCGTCATGCCAAAGGTTGTTGGTGGTTTGACGCAGCAAATCTGTCAGCAAATACCAGGTGGTCAGGCGCATCCAACGCAAGCGCCAGTGCTCATCGCCTTGCAAGGCCTTGTAGATGTCAAAGGCGGTACAGCGGTGTTCGCTTTCTTCGCTGGCATGCCAATGCCAAAGGGTTTGCAAGCGAGGTTCGGCTTGCGC
>JBIIPF010000262.1:0-2921 GCA_044342755.1 Limnohabitans sp.
CCTTCACCACGCCGCTGGCCGGGGCCATGTACGCCTTTGAAGAACTCGGCTCGCGCCGCTACTTTCGCAATCGTTCCTTTGCCCTGTTGTGCATCGTTGCCGCCGCCTTGATCAGCTATCACTTGTTTGATGGCTATTCACCCTTGACATTGAACATCCCCACACCAAGTCTGCCAACCGCGGGGGTGTTGTTGCTCGCTTGCATGGTCTGTGGTGTATTGGCAGGCGCCATGACCTGGCTCATGGGCACGGGTTTGCCGCGCATCCTGCCGACCACGCGCACCCCTTTGCAAGCAGCGGGTTTGGCAGCCGCCATCGGTTTGTTGCTCGCCATCTTGGCCATCGCCTGCCAAGGCCTGACCTTGGGCAGTGGCAATGATGTGGCTTACCAAATGCTCAACCTCAGCCCTGAACACGCCAACACCATGGGCTTTGGGTTGATGAAATGGTTGTCAACCACTTTGAGCTTTGCCACAGGCATACCCGGCGGCATCTTGGCCCCGTCCCTGTCCATCGGTGCTGGCATTGGGCAAGACCTGTCTGTTTATTTCGTTGGTGGCAACGACCGCGTCTTTTTGATTGCGGCCGGCATGGCGGCGTTCTTGGCCGGGGTCATCCAAGCGCCCCTGACCGCTACCCTGGTGGTGGTGGAGATGACCGGCATGTACGACCACATCCTTGCCATGCTCATGATGAGCTTTGGTGCCACCTGGGTGGCGCGCTTGATCTGCCCAACCAGTTTGTACGTGACCCTGATGAACAAACTCATTCCCGTTCCCCTGCCCCGTCAATCCTGACTCTCACCCTAAGGAGAAAGCATGTCGTTCAATCTCAGAGAGGAATTGCAACACCCCACCACCCCGCTGGGCAAGCAGTACTTGTCATTGGTGCTGCTCACCATTGTGGTGTCGGTGCTTTTTTTGTTTTTCAGCCTGGAGTTGCCACAAGCTTTTCACCACAGCCAGACCTGGGTGATGTGGTTTGAGTTGTTTTTCTTGGTGGTGTTTTCCATTGATTTTTTGCTTCGTGTGGCGACCCAACCACTGACAGACGCCAAGAATTTCATCTTGCTGGTATTTGATTTGCTGGCCATTGTGCCGTCTGCCCTGGTGGTGATGGCCTACTGGGGTTTGATGCCAGAGCAACACCTGGAAATTTTGGGCTTGCTGCGCTTGTTCCGTCTTTTGCGGGTCCTGCAGCTGTTGCGCATGAGCAGCTTGCTGACCGAAATTTTGGGCATCTCCGTCTTCAGCTTGGTGTTTGGCAACATGGCCGCACACCTGGGTTTGCGGGTATTGGTCAGTTCAGTCGACAAAACCTTGCAACTCAACATCTACCAATACATTGAGCGCCCCATTTTGTTGCTGGCGGTCACAGCAGTGGGCTCTGTCATGGGCATTGCATTGGCCATCACCTTTGGTGTGGTCAACCGCAAACGCGATTTGGTTACCGAGATGCACAGAACCACCATGGATGCGGTGGACAACTTTGAGCGCGATTTCAAGGATGTGTTTGAAAACGTCACCCCCGAACAGCGCACCGCTATTTTTGGCACCTTCCGCAAAGACATGGCCACCTTCGTCGAAGGCCATCTGAGCTATGCCGCCATGAAAGACAGCGCCTCGCAATTCCTCAGCCAAGTCCGCGCCGTGGTCAAAACGCGACCCAGCATGGATGTGCCGTTTCACGCGGTGCTGGTGCAGCGGGTGTCGGGTCTGCTGACCACCACGCAAATCACCTTTCCTGCGGCTTTTTATGGCTGGTTGGGTTTACTGGCCAACCTGTATTTTGTGTTGGTCATGATGGCCACGCCGGGCATCACGGGTTTGTTTGTGCAGCTGCTGGTGATCTTTGTCTTCCAAGGCTTGTTGATGATCATCAAAGACATGGACTACCCCTTGGACTTGGATGGCACCATGTTCAATGCCAAGATCCTCGATTGATCTGAACCAATCAAGGCATCTTCTGGGCAAGCTTCGGGCTTGCCCTTTTTCATCACCAAGAACATTCTCATGCAAACAGATTCAAGAACAAATGCCCTGAGCGGTTGGCGTCTTCAAGCCTACACCATCATTTTTGAAGCCGACACGCTATGGGGGCGGCGTTTTGACATTGCCTTGATCTGGTGCATTTTCTTGAGCGTTTTGATTGTCATGGCTGACAGCGTTCAGGGACTGCACAACGGTTTTCGAACGCCCTTTTTGATTGCAGAATGGTTCTTCACCATCTTGTTCACAGTCGAATATGTGATTCGCCTGATGTGCCATCCGAGGCCGTGGCTTTATGCACGCAGCTTTTTTGGGGTGATTGATTTGCTGGCTTTGATGCCCACCTACTTGGCACTGTTTTTTCCTGAGCTCTATGCACTGATGGACGTGCGGGTGATGCGCTTGTTGCGTATTTTCAGAGTGTTGAAGATGCCTGGCTATGTGGCCGAGTACCAATGGTTGGTGCTGGCTTTGGCTGACAGCCGCAGAAAAATCATGGTTTTCCTGTCTTTTGTCATGCTGCTGGTGATCATCGTTGGCAGTTTGATGTATGTGATTGAGGGACCGCAAAATGGCTTCACCAGCATTCCCACCTCCATTTACTGGGCCATCACCACCATTACCACGGTGGGGTTTGGTGACATCACCGCCAAAACAGACTTGGGACGGTTCGTTGCATCCGTCTTGATGTTGATTGGTTGGGGCACCTTGGCCGTGCCCACCGGCATTGTCACGGCCGAGATGGCGCTGCACTACCGAGGTGACCATTTGTCAGACCATGTCACCACGCGCAGTTGCCATGAATGCTTGACCGAGGGTCACATGGCGTCAGCTGTTCACTGCCACAAGTGTGGCGCGAAATTGCCCGCTTATTTGCATAGCTGACAATAGGCGCTACAACCAGAACATGGTTCGCCCAGAACAAGGGCATTG
>JBIIPF010000051.1:0-9365 GCA_044342755.1 Limnohabitans sp.
TGTGGTCAAGCAGGTGGTGGCGGGCGTCGAAGAAGACTAGTCGCTCATTGTTCATGGGGGTCAAAGTCCTGCTGCTTGGCTCTGAAGTCACGCGGCTTGCTGCCCATGGCGGGCGGCTCAAGTGTGAATTCTTGTGCCCAGACGAGATTTGACGAGCCTCAAACGCCCAGCATCAACCGCAGGTTCTGCACAGCCGCCCCACTCGCGCCCTTGCCCAGGTTGTCCAAGCGGGCCATCAGCACCACATGCCCATGCGCCTCGTTGGCAAACACCCGCAACTCCATGCGGTTGCTGTCGTTCAACGCCGTCGCGTCCAGCTTCAGATCAGCAGTGGGGGGTAACACGCTCACGCAGGGCTCGGCTGGGTCATTGGTTTGGGCGTAATGCGACGCCAAGGCCTCGTGCAAGTCCGAGGCTTTCACACCGGCCAAGGCCGACAAATGCAGTGGAATTTGCACCAGCATGCCTTGCTTGAAATTGCCCACGCTGGGTACAAACAGGGGGCGACAGGTCAAGCCGGTGCAATGCATGATTTCAGGAATGTGCTTGTGTTCCAGGCCCAAGGCATAGGCTTCAAAGGGCGCTGCGGTGCCCGCTTCATAGGCCTCGATCATGCTTTTGCCGCCGCCCGAATAGCCGCTCACCGAGGGCAAGCACAAGGGAAAGTGGCGCGGCAGCAAACCGGCGTCTATCAACGGGCGAATCAGCGCAATCGCACCGGTGGCGTAGCAACCGGGGTTGGCCACACGCTGGGCTTGGCGCACTTGGTCGGCTTGGCCCACAGCCAATTCAGGGAAACCGTAAACCCAGTCAGTTTGTGTGCGGTGCGCCGTAGACGCATCAATGATGCGCGGTTGGTGGCCGCCCAATGCATCGATCATCGCCACCGACGCACGGGCCGCATCATCGTGCAGGCACAAAATCACCAGGTCCACGGTGGCCATCAAGGCGGCTTTGGCGGCCGGGTCTTTGCGCTGCGCCGGGTCGATGCTGACCAGCTCCATGCTGGGCAGCAGCGCCAAGCGCTCGCGGATTTGCAAGCCGGTGGTGCCGGCCTCGCCGTCAATGAAAACCTTTGCCATTCACGCACTTTCAGATCAAAGCAAGCCGAAACAGCAGGTGTAAGCCCACTGTCATTTGTGCATCAGGAAGGCCCTTTGATGCAATGCAGCATGATACATTTCGTGCCAGTTCAGCCCTACAAGGTTTGAGGAAATGTCAGGCGGCCCCCTAGCGCTGCCGAATTGAAAGCGAGTCTTCATGAAAATTCACGAATACCAAGGCAAGGACATCTTGCGTCAGTTTGGTGTGCCCGTGCCACGCGGCATCGCGGCCTTCACAGTGCAAGAGGCGGTTGAGGCCGCGCAAAAACTCGGCGGCCCAGTGTGGGTGGTCAAGGCGCAAATCCACGCCGGTGGCCGTGGCAAAGGCGGCGGCGTCAAAGTGGCCAAGAGCATTGACGATGTCAAACGCCTGGCCACCGAGATTTTGGGCATGCAGCTCAAAACCCACCAAACCGGCCCCGAGGGTCAAAAAGTGCGACGCCTCTACATTGAAGACGGCGCTGACATCCAAAAAGAGTATTACGTGTCGCTGGTCACCGACCGCGCCACCCAGCAAATCGCCTTCATCGCCTCCAGCGAAGGCGGCATGGACATCGAGGAAGTCGCGCACAGCACGCCCGAGAAAATCATCACCGAGTTCATCGACCCGCTCACCGGTTTGGGTGATGCGCAAGCCACGAAGATTGCCAACGCGATTGGCCTGCCCGCCGACTCCACGGCCCAGGCCGTGGACGTGTTTAAAAAGCTTTACCAGTGCTACATGGACACCGACGCCTCGTTGGTGGAAATCAACCCGCTGAACCGCGACAGCAAAGGCAACATCATCGCGCTGGACGCCAAGTTCAACTTCGACAGCAACGCCTTGTTCCGCCACCCCGACATCGTCGCCTTTCGCGACTTGGACGAGGAAGACCCGGCCGAGGTGGAAGCCTCGAAGTTCGATTTGGCCTACATCTCCTTGGACGGCAACATTGGTTGCTTGGTCAATGGCGCTGGCTTGGCCATGGCGACCATGGACACCATCAAGTTGTTCGGCGCCGAACCGGCCAACTTCCTCGATGTGGGCGGCGGCGCCACCCCTGAGAAAGTCACCGAAGCTTTCAAGATCATGTTGAAAAACCCCAAGGTCAAGGCGATCTTGGTGAATATTTTTGGCGGCATCATGAAGTGCGACACCATCGCCCACGGCGTCATCACCGCTTGCAAAGCGGTCAACCTGAGCGTGCCTTTGGTGGTGCGCATGAAGGGCACCAACGAAGATTTGGGCAAGAAGATGCTGGCCGAGTCCGGCCTGCCCATCATCAGCGCCGACACCATGGCCGACGCCGCGCAAGCCGTCGTGGCCGCACTGAAAGCTTGAACCATGTCCATCTACATCAATAAAGACACCCGCGTCATCACCCAAGGCATCACCGGCAAAACCGGTCAATTCCACACCGAGAAATGCCAGGAGTACGCCAACGGCCAACAATGTTTTGTGGCCGGCGTGAACCCGAAAAAAGCGGGCGAATCCATCTTCAACATCCCGATTTACGCCTCGGTCAAAGAAGCCGCGCAGCAAACCGGCGCCACCGTGTCGGTGATTTATGTGCCGCCCGCCGGTGCCGCTGACGCCATCTGGGAAGCCGTTGAAGCCGACCTGGATTTGGCGATTTGCATCACCGAAGGCATCCCCGTGCGCGACATGCTGCATGTGCGCAACAAAATGAAGGCCAAGGAAGCCGCTGGCGGCAAGCGCACGCTGCTGCTGGGCCCCAACTGTCCGGGCCTCATCACGCCAGATGAAATCAAGATCGGCATCATGCCCGGTCACATCCACCGCAAAGGCCGCATCGGCGTGGTGTCGCGTTCCGGCACGCTCACCTATGAAGCCGTGGCGCAACTCACCGAAATCGGATTGGGCCAGTCCAGTGCGGTGGGCATTGGTGGCGACCCCATCAACGGCTTGAAACACATCGACGTCATGCGCGCGTTCAACGACGACCCCGACACCGACGCCGTCATCATGATTGGCGAAATTGGCGGCCCCGATGAAGCCGATGCCGCACGCTGGTGCAAAGCCAACATGAAAAAACCCATCGTGGGCTTCATCGCGGGCGTCACCGCCCCTGCGGGCAAACGCATGGGTCATGCCGGTGCGCTCATCAGCGGCGGCGCTGACACCGCCGAAGCCAAGCTGGCGGTGATGGAAGAGTGTGGTTTCAAAATCACCCGCAACCCGTCTGAAATGGGCAAGCTGCTCAAGGCCATGCTCTAAATGGAATTGCTCAACGACCCCATCTTTTGGTTGGCCGTTGGCCAAATCATCCTGATCGACATCTTGCTCGGTGGCGACAACGCCATCGTCATCGCCATGGCCTGCCGTGGCTTGCCCGAGCACCAACGCCGCCGCGGTATTTTGCTGGGCACTGCGGGCGCCATCATCATCCGCGTCGCGCTGATTGGCGTGGCCCTCACCCTGCTTGGCATTCCCTATTTGAAGCTGGTGGGTGCGGTGTTGCTGATGTGGATCGGCATCAAGCTCTTGACCGATGAGAGCGAAGACCACGAGATCAGCGCCAGCGACAAACTGTGGGCGGCGGTCAAAACCATCGTGGTGGCCGATTTGGTCATGAGCATCGACAACGTGGTGGGTGTGGCCGCAGCTGCCCAAGCCGGTGGCGGCGACCACCAAATGGTGTTGGTGGTGTTTGGTCTGCTCTTTAGCATCCCCATTGTGGTGTGGGGCAGCAGCATCGTGTTGCGCTTGATGGACCGCTTTCCCTGGGTCATCACCTTGGGCGGCATGTTGATGGGTTGGATCGCCGGCACCATGGCCGCCACCGATCCGGCCTTGCAGGCCTATGTGCCCAGCCAGGTGCTGGCCGATGGCAGCGTCAAGGTGGCCAACTGGTTCTATCAATTGGCTGGTGTGCTGGGCGCAGCCTTGGTGATCTTGATTGGCCAAGCTAAAAAGCGCTATGGCCGGGCGGCTGATTTGAGCCGCGAACTGCCCCCTTGATGTCGCTGTGAGCTTGGCTCACAGATTCACGATGCGCGACTTCATCCCCGCGCAGCGTTTCGTTTCAACAATGTTTGCTCCATTCAACCCCCAAGGAGCAAACCATGCGCATCTCTTCACAAAGCGGCTTCACCCTGATTGAACTCATGGTGGTGGTCGCCATCATCGGCATCCTCGCCTCGCAAGCCATCCCCGCCTACCAAGACTACAGCGTGCGGGCCCGCGTCAGCGAAGGCCTGCGCTTGGCAGGCATGGCCAAAACCAATGTCATCGATGTGCTGGGCAGTGGCAGCGCCTCCACCAATGGCTATGCGGCCGGTTTCACCGCCCCAGCCGCAACGTCAAACCTGTCGAGCATCGCGGTCGAGGCCAAAACCGGTGTCGTCACCATCACCACCAGCAAAGCCGCAGGCAATGGCAGCCTGCTGTTGGTGCCGTTCACCGGCACCACAGCCGCCGCCACCGGCTTGCCCGACGCCACGGCCGAATTTGCCGTGCCCGATCAAGGCACCGTCAGCTGGCGCTGCCTGGCCAAAGGCGCCAGCGTGCCCATCGGCATGACGCTGGCGGCCAGTGCCACGCTGGAGTCCAGGTATGCGCCGTCGGAATGCCGATAACGCCCTGACCGGCGCAGCGTTTCAAAGCATCAGGGGTGCTTCGGCCCCCTCTTTGGGCAGGGCTTCTCCCCGTCAACACTTGGCTGTCCATGCTGCAGACGCATGGATGAGGACATGCATTGTGTTGAAAAAATAAAAAACATATATAAATCAATGACTTATGATGTTAAATTCAATTAACAACAGGAGGGCAGGGTGTTTTTAATTACAAATTAGCAACAAATTTTGAGCTAAAAGCAATTAGTGATGGCAATAAAAAGTAGTTTGTATAAACTAAATACACTTTTTTCATTGTTACCAATCACTTAAGGAATAAACCTCATGAAAACCTTAGCAAACAAATTTGCCAAACCCCAAGCGGGTTACAGCTTGGTGGAGTTGTCCGTGGCCTTGGCCATCGTGGCGGTCATCTTGGTCGGTGGCCTCATGGGCACCCGCCAAATCCTGCTGACCAACAATGTCAACAACCAACTGAAGGACGCGGCCCAGGTGATTGCCAAGGTCACCCGGCAGTTCCAAAACGCGGTCGACACCTCCAAAGCCTCGAACGAGAATTTGGTGCCCCTGTCCTATTGGCCCAAAGAGCGTTTCACCAACAGTCTCAACAGAAGTGGTGTGTTCACGGGTGAAGTGCGCGGTGTGATTCCAGGCTCTTATGAATACATCTTTTCCAATGCCGAAAAAATAGGTGTTTTGGAGCCCAACAAAGGCTTTTTGTACACCTTCTATGGCGTTCCAGCATCAGCCTGTGCCGATTTGGTCGCTGGTTTGGACAACTTGTCATTCGCGATTTATGCCGGGAAATCAACAGGCACCAAGCCCACAACAGGCAACACGCCTTCCGGGGAGACGGTGTTTGAGGTGAAAACCGCCGATTCAAACACCTTTGATGCGACCAATTTGGGCAAAGCATGCAGCTCGACTTTCAGCAATGTCGACATCACCGCCGTGATTCGCATGTGATCAAACGCCATTGCAAAGGACACGATATGACTGAATCAAACAAGCAGACGCTGACGCTGCAACGGGGCTTCACCTTGGTAGAGCTGTCCATCAGCATGGTGCTGATCGTCAGCTTGATGTTGGCGGGCTTTTACATCATCAAGCGCATCCGCATCGATGCCGCTGTGAACGCCACCATCGCCTCGGCCAACCTCAGCATGAACAAAGCCAATGCCGCTTTCGCTGGCACCGACAACACCTTTGGGGCCAACACCACCACGCTTTACGCTATGAATGTCTGGCCCAAAGAGCGGGTGGTGACCGCCACCAATGCATCAGGCGTCACATCCGTTGTCAGTGTCAAGGGCCAGTTCAGCGGCTCTGAGGAAATGATGTGGACCGACGGCGGAAATTCATCGCCTGCCTACAGCGGTTTCATCTACTATTTCAAAAACATCCCATCCGAGGCTTGTTTGCCCCTCATCAAAAACCTGTCCATGCACCCCAATGCCCGCACGATCAGAGCTGCGGCCACCAGCTCGGTCAAGCCTACTGTCAACTTTGGCGCCATGTCGCCCGCACAGAATGTCAAGACAGGGGGTGGCGGTTTGTCACTGGGTCTTGCTGCCACCCAATGCCTCAAGGGTGACTGGGTCGACGTCGCGGTTCAATTCGACAAATCTTGAAGCTATTCATCTGACGAGGGTGGATGTTGAGCCACAGCATGGGGTTGATTCCCTGGCTGTGGTTTTTTTTCGCATGGCCAGCCCAAGCGCGCTCAAGCATCTGAAAACCAGCCCATCGCACACAAAGTAGAAAGAAGCATAAAACCACAAATAATAGATATAAAAATATCAAATACATGATAAAAATAGCGCACATTTAAATTAAGATATGGAAATCAAAAGAGGTCTTTTATCGTATGCATCGCTGGTGTGTTGTTGTCATGCTGTTCATCGTCACCTTGCTGGCCATGCCCGCCGGCATGGCTGCCGAAGCCAACACCACCGCCGCGAAAACCGCCGACAAAGCCATCGAACTCGATGTGGAATGGATCAGCAGCCCCAAGCCCACCATCCATGTCGACAGCAACAAGCCGATCACCGTGGAAGACTGGCCCGAAGAGGCCCCATCAAATTGGGATATTCAGTTGAGTGACAAAACCCTCTCCACTGTTTTGGCGCGATGGTCACAACGCGCCGGGTGGCAATTGGTCTGGGATGCAGAGCGTGATTTCCCCATCGAAAACCACATCGTCCTGGCAGGCACCTATGTGATGGTGGTGCAAACCGTGATGGATTCCTTGAACGACTCCGACTACCCCTTGCAAGCGTCTTTGAACCCCGCCACCCGGGTGATACGCATTGCCAAGTATTTGGAAGCCCGCAGAAAGTGAACGCCTGATGAGATCCCCTGTTCACCCACTCCTGGGCCTGGCAGTCATGCTGCTGACGGGCTGCGCCAGTGTGTATGAGAAGAAGGCAGAAAAAGACCATGTGGCGATGCAAGACCGTGCCAGCCAAGCCAATGCACAGTTGCGGGCGCAGCAGGACAAGCCGCAGCTGCTGGTGCTCGACAACGTCCCCCGTTTCACCCGGCAATCCATTCCCTTTCAAAGCACGCAACTGTTGCCAGCGCACATCGGCCAAGTGACGTTGCGCATGCCGGGCCGACAAAATCTGCCGACCATTGCCAACTTGGTCGAGCGCCTGACCAGCATCCCGGTCACGGTGGCCCCCGACGCCTTGATGGCGCAAAGTCAATTTGCGCCTGGCCAAGACATCAACGCGGAGGCAGCGCCTGTCGCGCCCAGGATGGGCCAAGCCAAGACGCAAGAGGCCAAACAGCAAGCGGTGGCCAATGCGGTTCAAAAAGCGGGTGGCCCCCAACAATGGGTCAGTCCGAAAGAAACCGAGCCCGGTCTGGAGCTCAATTACCAAGGCAGCTTGGCCGGCTTGCTGGACTTGGTCGCGCTGCACAACGATTTGCAATGGATGTATGCCAGCGGAAAAATCCATTTCTACCGGGTCGTCACGCGCAACTTGTTGGTCAAAACCTTGCCCGCCAATGGCACCATGCCCAGCGTGGGCGGTGGTGCTGGCGCAGAGGGCACGACCGCCGGCGCCCTAGATGTGTTGGCGGGTGTGGAGAAAACCTTGCGCGGCATGATGTCCCGACATGGCCGCATGCAACTCGATGCCAGCTTGGGTTCGATCACGGTGAGCGACTCCTTCATCAATGTGCAAGCCATGGAGCGGCACTTGGACAGCATCAACCGGCAACTCGGTCGCCAAGTCGCACTCACGGTGGAGGTGCTGCAAATCACGCTCAGCAATGAAAACCAGTCGGGCATCGACTGGAACTTCGTCACCAACACCGCCAAGCTGGGCACCTTGAGTTTCAATAGCCCACCAGCGCTGCCCTCCAGTTCAGGCAGCATTGGTTTGGTGAAAAGCGGCGACAGCGAAAACTTCTTGCTGTTGCGGGCCTTGGAAAAATTTGGCCGCGTCAGCACCTCCTATTCCAGCGTCATCACCACCATGAACCGCCAAGCCGTGCCGCTGGGCTCGGTCAGCACGCAAAGTTATTTGAAACAAAGCACACCGTCCATCACCACCAGTGCCACAGGTTTGGCCGTGGTGGGGCAAGCAGGGCTCACGCCCGGTGAAATCGTCACCGGCTTCACCTTGAATTTGTTGCCCATCGTGCTCGACTCCAACCATGTGCTGATGCAAGCCTCAATCAACCTGAGTTCGTTGAAAGAACTTAAAACATACGAAAGCGGTGAGGGCACTTCTAAGCAATCCATCCAGCAGCCCAATATCTCCACCTTCACCACGCAACAAAAAATGATGGTCAAGTCGGGCGACACGATTGTGTTGAGTGGATTTGAGAACGAAACCACGGAAAGTCGCCAAAGTGATTTGGTGCGCAAAACCGTGCCCGGCACCAAGGACAGCAACCGCAACAAAACCACCTTGGTGGTGTTGATCACGCCACGCTTGTTGAACTGACACACGCTGACATGGCCATCTTGCAATCCATCCAAGCCTGGTTTGTCAAACCACCCCGCGCCGCTGAGTTGTTTCAAACCAAAGCCGCGGCAGTGAACCTGCCACCGCCCACCAAAGCCCGCCGTTTGGTGATTGAAAACAAGCAATACATCTTTGGTTTGGAATGGCGCCTGTTGCCCCCCACCCGCACCTTTGCCCGCACGGTGCGTTTGGCCCGACAAGAAGGCATGCACTTTTACGTCTTGTCTGAGATGGAAGATTTGATGGGGGTGACGCCGGTCATGCCCCAAGACCGGGGCCCCAAATACTCTGCCGCCATGCATTTGGCCAACAAGATGTCGCAAGGTGGCATGGAGTTGTACGCCTTCGCCTTGCCCAAGGGCGCGTACGCGGTGGTGGCCATCAACGAGTCCAGACCGATTCCGGGTTTCGATTTTGTCGGCCCGTTTGCGCCAGCCAAAGCCTTGATTGAAGAATTTCAAGCCATCCAGGTGGGCCATCCGGTGCGTGGTGTTGGCAACGCGGGGTTGATCGAGGGCGAAGAAACCATCGAACCCGAGGACATCTTTGGCGAACCGGCCAAGTCAGCGCGCATCAAACCGCTGCCGGGCACGCGCAGCACCGCTTGGCTGTTGGGTTTGGGCGTCTTGATGGGCTTGGGCTTCTTGGGGACCATGTCTTGGTTGCAACAAGAACGCAAAGCCGTGTTGGCGGAGGTCAAGCGCGA
>JBIIPF010000033.1:0-11566 GCA_044342755.1 Limnohabitans sp.
CGCGCAGCAACGCATCCCGGGCGCTGCGCTCATGTCACTTCAAGACTTGGGGCATTTGGCGCACGAAGAAAACCCGCAGCTTTGTGCACAGATGGTGTTGCAGTGGTTGCAGGCCAACCCTTGAAAGTTATGATGGCTGGACTTTTATGGTTGGAGAACAAAGTTGAAGCCTTCACTGTCTCTGCAAATCCACCGCATGGCCATCCGCTCTGTTGTTGAGCGTCATCGCGCTTGCAACGCCCGTGTATTTGGATCTGTACTTCATGGCACTGATCTTGAAGGCAGTGACTTGGATATTCTGATCGATCCAACACCAGACACCACCTTTTTTGACATCGGTGCCATTCGCCACGAATTATTGCAACTCTTAGGTGTTGAAGTTGACGTTGTCACCCCTAATGCACTGCCAGATTCTTTTCGCGCAAAGGTTCTCGCTGAAGCCCGTCCTGTATGACTCAAGATCAACATCGATTAGCTGATTATTTGACCCATATCCTTCAAGCCATCGAGCGGATAGACAGCTACATCGCCGACATGGATGAGTTGGCATTTTTGAAAAACAGTCTCGTTCAAGATGCCGTGATTCGCAACTTCGAAATCATTGGCGAAGCCAGCAACAGTATCAACAAGCGGTTTCCAGATTTTGTGACTCAAAACCCTGATTTACCTCTAACGTCCGCCTATCAAATGCGCAATGCGTTAGCGCACGGTTACTTCAAGGTTGATTTTGAAATGCTTTGGAAAACCATCAGCAATGACTTGCCGCAACTCTACGAACAAGTTCAAGCGGTGCTTCCCAAAGACTGATGCTTCAGGGCCCAAATGGACCATTGAGTTCAATCGTGCTGTGGTTCAAAAAACCGGCTGTTGTGACCCACACCAAGTACGGCACGATCATGAGGCTTGAGAGCTTGGAGATGCGCCACAACCCTAAGATGAGCAGTAACACCGAAGCCCACAGGACATAGAGTTCACTCAATGCCCAGTCGGGGCGCTTCAAGGTGAAATACAACCAACTCCACAAGACGTTCAACGCACCATTCACACCAAACATCAGGGCGATGGCGAGTTTTTGTTTGAAGCTGGTGGCCAACTGCCACGCACCCCAACCACTGAGTGCGCACAGCGTGAAGATGGTGGTCCAGATGGGGCCAAATGCAATGTCTGGCGGCTTCCAGGCCGGTTGCTTCAGGGCGAAGTACCACGGCCCCAAATCGGTGAGCGAGCCGCCAATACCGGCCACCAGAAAGCTGCAGGCAAAGGCGATACCCAAACCGCCCCAGCGCTTGACAGCGCTCATGTGCGAACCATGCCAAACAAGTGCGCCAAGTCTTTGAAAAAGATACGCACATGGGCCATGGGTTTCTTGCGCACCAAGACCTTGTTCATGTAGGACTCGAAGGTGAGTTGTTGCACGTCTTTGTCTTCGCAAATCTTCACAAATTTTTCGCGGCGACGGTCGTTCTGATACCAGAAATACTGCATGATGCCCAGCACCCAAAACACCTTGCCGTGGTCTTTCATGAAGACTTTGCGGGCTTGTTTCAAGTGCACCGGGTTGTTGGTTTCCAGCGCCAGTTGCACCGCGTCAGCGGCCATGCGACCGCAGGCCATGGCGTAGTAAATGCCTTCGCCTGACGCGGGTGCCACCACACCTGCCGCGTCACCGGCCAACACGATGTCGCGCCCGTTGTCCCATTTGGGCAAGGGCTTCAAAGGAATGGGCGCGCCTTCTCGGCGCAAGGTTTCCACGTTGCTCAAGCCAGCGGTTTCGCGCAATCGCGCCACTGCACTGCGCAATGAAAAGCCTTTGTCGGCGCTACCGGTGCCAATGCTCATGGTGTCGCCGTGCGGGAACACCCAGCCGTAAAAATCGGGCGACAAACTACCGCGGTAATACACATCACAGCGATCCGGGTCGTAGTCGGGCTGGCCATTGGCGGCCCGTACGATCTCGTGATAGGCAAACACATACTTGGTGCGCTCTGCGCCCTCGATGGTTTGACGCGCCACCTCGGACTTGGCCCCATCCGCACCCACGATGAAACGCGCTCGCAGACTTTGCTCGGGTGTTTTGTTGTCCACGCTGCCAATGTGCACCCGCGCCACACCATCGGCGTCACGTGTGATTTTGGAGAACGAACCCCGCAAGCGGGTCGCGCCATGCGAACGGGCGCGTTCACGCAACCATTCGTCAAAGCTGTCGCGGTTGACCATGCCAACAAAACCGTTTTCAATGGGGATGTCCACCTTGTTGTCGCTGGGCGAAATCATGCGGGCACAACGTGCTTTGGCCACCAACAAATGGTCGGGGATTTCAAAGTCTTTGATGCAGCGCGGGGGGATCGCACCGCCACACGGTTTGGTGCGGCCTTGGCGGTCCAGCAACAACACCTTCCAACCGCGCAACGCCAGGTCGTCGGCCGCCGTGGCCCCCGAGGGTCCACCGCCAATCACGATCACGTCATAGGTATCAGTATTCATGGCCCAACTCCTTGGAATGATGGCTGGCCGGCACAGACAAAGAAGGTGTGCGCGGTGCGTCGTAACGCCCCACCCACACCGCACACGCGGCTGACATGGCAAACATCAGCGCTTCGAAACCAAATACCCACGCATAAGCAGTGCCTTGTGCATGGACAAACCAATGCGACAAATCGCTGGCACCGGTGCCCAGCAAACCGCCAACACCAAAGGCGATGGCTTGCGCCGCACCCCACAAACCCATGCGGGTGCCGGCGCGGTCTTCACCACCTTGGGTGGCCAAGCGCATCATGGTGGCGATGGCCGCGATGGAAAAACTGCCGTTGGCCACACCCAGCAAGAACACATTGGCCTTGAGCGGCCACGGTGGCCCCGACAGACCCGCCAGGCACAAACCGACCATGGCAACGCCCGACACCACACAACCGCCGACCATCCAAGATTGCACCGAGCCCATGCGGCCCGCGATCCATGAACTGCCCGCGAGGGCCACGATCAACATGCCACACAACACGGCCGAGTGGTGCAGGCCCGACAACTGCGTGGTTTCCCCCGGTGTCAAACCAAACGTCGCACCTGCGAAGGGCTCCAAGATCAGGTCTTGGGCGCTGTAAGCCAGCATGGACAAGAACACAAACACGGTGAAGGCTTTGGCCTGCGGTTCGTTCCACACGCTGGCCAAGGCTTGTTTGAAATCTTGTTGATGCACAGGTTTGTTGTCCGCGGACACCAAGCTGCTGGCTTGGCCTTCCAAGCCCCACAAAGCCAAGCCCGTGATGATCACCACCAAGACACTCAGGCTGGCACTGATCTCGAGCAAGCGCTCGGGTGAATAAGGTTGCAACAACTTGCCCACCGTGATGGCGGTGACTGCGAAGCCCACGATCATCATCATCCACACGGCGGTTGCCGCAGGTGCGCGGCGTGTTTCAGCCACCCGCTTGGACATCAAGACCAACAAGGAGGTGCCACACGCACTGACGCCAAAACCAATCAAGCTGAAAGCCAGCACCGACAAAGCGATGCCAGCTGATAAGTGATCAGCCATCTGCACCGTGGCGACGCTGGCCAAATACCCACCAGTGGCCAACACCGTCATGCCACCCATCATCCAAGGCGTGCAACGACGTCCTTGGTCGGCACCAAAGCCCATGCGCGGTCGCACCATTTGCACCAGGTAGTGAAAGCCGACCAACAACCCTGGCAACAACGCGGGCAGGGCCAACTCAACCACCATGATGCGGTTCAAGGTGGACGTGGTGACCACCACCACCGCACCCATGCAAGCTTGGATCAAACCCAATCGGGCAATTTGCAGCCAGGTGAAGCCTGTTGCGCTCATGACACCACCTCCTGCAAACCACGCAGCGACCAAGCGCTGACCATCATGCCGCTGACAAACAGCGGCACACCAAATGCACTCACACTCAAGGCTTTTTCAACCGGTTGTTGAATGAAGCGAACCATCAGCGGCAGTTGCGCTGCACTCAGCAGCACCACGGCCAAGGCGGCGTTGGGTGAGCCCCAATGCAACAACAAGGCCGCCACCGCCCACTGCGCGACCAGCATGAAGCCGCAAGCGGTCCAGGCCGCTTTGGTCACACCCATTTGCACTGGCAATGAACGCACGCCCATCAGGGCATCGCCTTGCACCGCTTTGAAATCGTTCAAGGTCATGATGCCGTGCGCCCCCAAGCTGAACAGCAAGGCCAACACGATGGTGTCTTGCGAGGGCATGGCCCCGCCCAACATGACGGCTGCCCCCGTGACCCAGGCGAGTCCTTCATAGCTGAGTGCACAGGCCGAGTTGCCCCACCAACCATTGGCTTTCAATCGCACAGGGGGTGCGCTGTAGGCCCAGGCCAAGACCAGCCCCAAACCACTGGCGGCAAAGCCCCAAGGACCCAGTTGCCACGCCCACAACAAAGACAGCACTGTCCATATGACGGCGATGTAGAGGCCCCAGCGCCCGGGCATGCGGCCCGAAGGTATGGGGCGATGGGGTTCGTTGATGGCGTCGACATGGCGGTCAAACCAGTCGTTCACCGCTTGGCTGGTGGCGCAGACCAAAGGCCCGGCCAGCAAGATGCCGCCGATGATGAGCAACCAGTTGTCGCTGAGGGATTGACCCGTGGAGACCATGCCGCAGGCGAAGGCCCACATGGGCGGAAACCAGGTGATGGGTTTGAGCAGCTCGGCGACGGTGGCGAGGTCGGGACGGTTCATGCTGACATTGTGACCATACAAGCCACAATGTCAACTGGGGTTTACACTTTCACACCGCTTCGTTGTCGTCAATGATGCCAAATCGCCGCAATTTGACATACAGGCTTTGCCGGGACAGGCCCAGCATCTCGGCGGCCGAGGCGCGGTTGTTGTGGGTCAGCTCCAGCGCGGACTGGATGCACATGCGCTCGATCATTTCCGTGGTTTCATTGACGATGTCTTTCATCGGCATGCGCCCCACCAAATGGGACAACTCGGCCACGGAACCGGCCATGCCGCCCGAGGCCGGGGTTTCTTGCTGGCGGCGGCGGCTGGTGTCGCGGATGAAAAACGCGAACATCTGGCTTTTGTCGGAGATGGCCACGGCGGAAATATCCACCGCCAAATTCAGGCCAGACATGCTGCGGATGTCGGTGGCAAAGCCGCGCACATTGGCTTGTTGGCGCAAATGGGTGTTGAGCACACCCCAATCGACGCTGCCGCGCACCAGCCATTGATCCAAGGTTTGGCCTTGCAATTGCGACTGAGCAGTGGCCCCGACCATGGCCATGAACTCGGAATTGACCGAGCGGATTTGGCCGTTTTTATCGGTCAGCACAAAGCCTTCGGGGGCGCGTTGCATGGCTTCGGCGTACAGGGTTTGGTCCGAATCCATCGGGCTGGTGGAGACCGGGTCGGCTTGCAGAAAGCGCACCAAAAACTGCGCCCCACCCTCTTGGCGGAACACGGTCACGGTCAGGGTGATGACGTTTTCTGAGCCCAGCAGCTTGACCCGACAGACCTCGATGCGCCCGGTGGCATGGGCCATGCGCAGCAAAGACTGCACCTCGTCATGGCTTTGCGGGTCAAAGCATTCGAGCAGGTCGCGCCCCACCAATCGCTTGGACTGGTCTTTCATGAGGCCCATGGCGGCCACATTGGCCTCTGACACTTTTTGGCTGAGGGCTTCGACCACCATGACGGGATCATTGGAGGTGTCAAACAGAATGCGGTAACGCGCTTCGATGTGGCGCAAGCGCAAATAGTCACGCTCCATCGATTGCTGGGTTTCCACCAAACGCCGTTGCAGCACAGCAATGGCGCCCAGGTCGCGGCCCAACAGCAAGGTGCGTTGTTCTTTCTCGAAATGCAGGGCCACATACTGGATGGGCAGATCCTCGCCTTGCAGGGAAGGATGGTTGATGTGCCGCCAGCGCATATCTGAATTGGTGCTGGGTGCAGCCAGCATTTCCTTGACCTTGGGCACGCTTTCAGGGGTGACCGTGCTCAGCCAGGTCTTGCCGACCCAGGTTTGACAGGACATGGCGGCCAACTCGTTTTTGCGCACAGAAACATCAACCACCACGCCGTTTTGGTCCACCAGCAGCGCAATATCGGATGCCACCCCGATCAATTGGGCTAATTTGTCTGCGGTGAAACTGGGAATTTTCATAAAGTAGTAGTTGTTTCTCGGGGCTTCCTAGGTACAAGAGTGTACAGAAAGATAGACATATCAAGCCGTCTGCACTGATTTCAACTGACATTGACCAATGTCAGCTCAGTTTGACTTCGGCAGCGCACCGCCATGACCAACTCCAGCGCCTTGTCCTGGGCTGCGCGGGCATCTTGGGTGACCAACTCCACCCCCAAGTTCTCGAGCAATTCAGGGCACGCGGCCACCAAGGGGCCACCCGCCAGTATTTGCAAGCGCGGGTTGGCTGAGGACCGTCTGATCTGCTTGACCAGTTGACGAATAGACGGGAGTTGTTGCTCTGAACTGAGGGAAATGGCGAGCAAGTCATACCAATCCGAGACCATTTTTTTCAACAATTCATCAGCCGAATCGCACTCCAGCAGATTGACTTGCCAACCTGTGCGCCTGAAAAACTCTGACAGCATGAAACTGCCCATGGTGTGCTGGGTCTGAAAAGCCCCGACGATGCAGCAACTCAGTCCGGCCGCCTGGCTGCTGGCGTTTTTCAAAAACGCCGGGCTTAATTCGAACAACAGGTGCCGCAAACGGGCATAGGCCAAGCTGCCCGTGGCAAAGTCCATCAAATCATCACACCACCATTGCCCCACCAAGCGCGCCGCTGGCGTGATGCCATCCAAATAGACATCCTCAATGTCAACACCGGCTGCCAGCCATTGGTGGACCAATTCGGAGGTTTGTTGACTGCCAAGCAAGCTGGCCTGACACAAGGCCTGCACATGCTGCTTCTGAAGTTGGCCGTGCTGAACAGGCCCTGACTGCAAGGGCTGATTCAAGGTGTGCAGCAACACGCGGCCCACCCCAAAGGGTGAAGCCGACGGCGCCAGATGAAAGGGGTACAGACTGCTTTGCATGGCAAAAACTGGTGTGAAGCTTCTCAATTCACAGACGGCGTAGTTTTATCTGTAATTTTGATCCGCCTCCTATGGAAAACCCTAGTTTTGTAAACAAATAAATACGTCAACTTGGGTTGACAGATTGGCAAGTGCCCCCTAAAGTTAAAGCACGCCAAAAGCCATCAACCCTCCATGACCCCAACCCGCCCACCCAACCACCAGCTGTACACCCCGGAACAAAAAATCCGGCGGGACGCATCCGTGTGGACGCTGGTGCAAGGCATCTTGGCCCCTGTTCAATTCCTGATTTTTTTAATCAGCCTGTGGCTGGTGGTGCGCTGTTTGATGACCGGCGAAGGCGAAAGCATGGCCTTGTACTCGGTGGTGGTGAAAACCATTGCGCTCTACACCATCATGATCACCGGCTGCATTTGGGAAAAAGTGGTGTTCGACCAATACCTGTTTGCCCCGGCCTTCTTCTGGGAAGACGTTTTCAGCATGCTGGTGCTGGCTCTGCACACAGCGTATTTGTGGGCTTGGTTCACCGGCAGCTTGTCCGCCCACCAGCAACTCTGGCTGGCCTTGGCCGCCTACGCCGCCTACCTGATCAACGCTGCGCAGTTTCTTTGGAAACTGCGGGCCGCTCGTTTGCAAGCTGAAGCCATGACGCTCAGCCCCTCACTGACGGAAGGAGCCTCCGCATGAGCCCGGTCATCCCGATCCGCAGCGCCACCAGCGAGGCCTGTGCCCCTGACATCACCACCGAACGCGGCCAGCGCGAGGTGTTTTGCGGCCTGACCGGCATCATTTGGTTGCACCGCAAAATTCAAGACGCGTTTTTCTTGGTGGTGGGTTCCCGCACCTGTGCCCACCTTATTCAGTCTGCCGCCGGTGTGATGATTTTTGCCGAGCCACGCTTTGGCACCGCCATCATCGACGAGCGTGACTTGGCCGGTTTGGCCGACTGCAACGAAGAGCTCGACAAAATCGTCGCTGATTTGTTGGAACGCCGCCCCGACATCAAGCTGCTCTTTCTGGTGGGTTCTTGTCCTTCCGAAGTTATCAAACTCGATTTGTCCCGCGCGGCCTACCGCCTGAGCACCCAATACGGTCAAAACGGCGGTGTCAAGGTGCTGAACTACTCGGGCAGCGGCATCGAAACCACCTTCACCCAAGGCGAAGACGCTTGTTTGGCCGCTTTGGTGCCCACGCTGAAATCCACCGAAACCGAACAGAAAAAATTGTTGGTGGTGGGGACCTTGGCCGATGTGGTGGAAGACCAGTTCCGCAGTTTGTTTGGCAAGATGGGACTGACTGACGTCGACTTCTTCCCGCCACGTCGCAGCACGCAATTGCCCACTGTGGGCCCCGGCACCGTGTTCTTGTTGGCCCAACCGTTTTTGGCCGACACCGCCCGCGCCTTGGAAAACTTGGGCGCGAAACACCTGCCCGCGCCCTTCCCTTTGGGTGCCCAAGGCACCACCGCTTGGTTGGCAGAGGCTGCTCGGGCTTTTGGTGTGACCAACGAGGTGTTTGAAGCCGCCATCGATGCACCCCGCAAACGCGCGGTGCAAGCCATCAGCAAACACCGCCCCGAACTGCAAGACAAAAAAATCTTTTTCTTCCCCGACTCACAGCTGGAAATCCCGCTGGCGCGTTTTCTACACCACGAGTTGGGCATGCACCTGGCCGAAGTCGGCACGCCCTATGTGCACCGCAAACACCTGGACGCCGACCTGAACCAACTGCCCGCCAACACCCGCGTGGTGGAAGGCCAGGACGTGGAGATGCAGCTCGACCGTTGCCGCGCGGCCAACCCCGATCTGGTGGTCTGCGGTTTGGGTTTGGCCAACCCCTTGGAGGCCGAAGGCTTCACCACCAAATGGGCCATTGAATTGGTGTTCACACCGATCCAAGGCTACGAGCAAGCAGGCGACTTGGCAGGCTTGTTCAGCCGTCCCCTGATTCGTCGACTCAAACTGGTCGCCTGAGGCACAACATGCAACTCACGCTCTGGACATACGAAGGCCCACCCCACATTGGTGCGATGCGCATCGCCACCGCCATGCAAGACGTGCACTACGTGTTGCACGCTCCGCAGGGCGACACCTACGCCGACTTGTTGTTCACCATGATCGAGCGCCGCCACAAACGCCCGCCGGTCACTTACACCACCTTCCAAGCGCGCGACCTGGGCAGCGACACCGCGCAGTTGTTCAAAGACGCCGTGGCCCATGCCAATGCGCGCTTCAAACCAAACGCCATGTTGGTGGGCGCCTCGTGCACCGCCGAGCTGATTCAAGACGACCCCGGTGGTTTGGCGCAAGCCCTGCAACTGCCCATCCCGGTGGTGCCGCTGGAATTGCCCGCCTACCAACGCAAAGAAAACTGGGGCGCGGCTGAAACTTTTTACCAACTGCTGCGCCATGTGGCGATGTCGCCGCCCGAGGGCTTTGACCGCCAAGCGCAAGCGCCCAGCTGCAACATCTTGGGCCCCACCGCTTTGGGTTTCCGCCACCGGGATGACGTGAAAGAAATCACCAAGTTGCTGGAAGACATGGGCATTCAAGTGAATGTGGTGGCCCCCTTGAATGCTTGTGTGGCTGACTTGCAAAACATCCCTTTGGCCATGTTCAATGTCGTGCTCTACCCCGAAGTGGCCAACACCGCTGCTTTATGGCTCGAGCGTCAATTCAACCAGCCCTTCACCAAAACCATCCCGATTGGCGTGGGCGCCACGCGCGACTTTGTGAACGAAGTGGCGGCTTTGGCGGGCGTGAAGGTGCCCACCGATTTGGAAGACGACGGCCATTCGGTGTGGTATTCGCGCTCGGTGGATTCCACCTACCTGACAGGCAAGCGTGTGTTCATTTTTGGCGATGCCTCTCATGTGGTGGCTGCTGCCCGCTTCGCCACAGAAGAAATGGGTTTTGAGGTGGTGGGCTTGGGCACTTACAGCCGTGAATTCGCCCGCGAAGTGCGCGATGCCGCCAAGCGCTACGGCGTGGAAGCGCTGATCACCGACGACTACATGGCGGTGGAAAAACAAGTCGCCGCGCTGCACCCCGAGCTGATTTTGGGCACGCAAATGGAACGCCACATCGCCAAGCGCCAAGGCATTCCATGTGCCGTCATTTCGGCCCCCGTGCATGTGCAAGATTTCCCCGCCCGCTACGCACCACAAATGGGTTTTGAAGGTGCCAATGTCTTGTTTGACACCTGGGTGCATCCGCTGATGATGGGCCTGGAAGAGCATTTGCTGGGCATGTTCCGTGACGACTTTGAATTCAACGACAGCGCCGCGCCTTCGCACTTGGGCTCCACGCGTCGCCAACCCGAAGCCCCCAAGCCCGAGCCCGAATTGATTGTGTTGCCCGCTGACGCCGTCGCATCCACCCAATGGTCCCCTGAAGCCACCAAAGAACTGGGCAAGATCCCGTTTTTTGTACGCGGCAAAGCCAAGCGCAACACCGAGCGTTTCGCCACCGAGCAAGGCGTGTCAACCATCACCGTGGAGACGCTCTACGATGCCAAAGCCCACTTCAGCCGCTGATCGGTTGGCCGCCGCCAACACCGTGGTGCTGGTCACCATGGACAACCATTTGTCGGGCGCTTTTGAGAAAGTGGCGCTGCAACTCAGCGACCTGGGCTTGCGCTTGAAAGTGCATGCTGCCAGCGATTGGCGCAACAACCAAGACCGCTTGCAACACTGCCGCGATGACCTGGCCCAAGCCAAGATGGTCATCGTCACCATGTTGTTCATGGAAGACCATTTCCTGCCCATCATCGATGTGTTGGAGCAGCGCCGCTTTGAGGTGGATGCCATGGTCTGCATCATGTCGGCACCCCAGGTCATGCAACTGGGCCGCATGGGCAAGTACGTGGCCAACACACAAAGTGGTGGCCTGATTGGCTTGCTGAAAAAACTGCGCCCCTCCGCCAAAGACGAGAACGGCAAAGACAAACCCGCTTCTGCCGGTGCCAAGCAAATGGCCATGCTGCGCCGCCTGCCCAAGTTGCTGCGCTTCATCCCAGGCACTGCGCAAGACGTGCGCATCTTTTTCTTGGTGATGCAGTATTGGTTGGCTGGCTCTGAGCACAACATCTTGCACATGGTCCTGATGCTGGTGCAGCGCTACGGCCAACTGCCCGCCAAACAACTGTCCGCTTTGCCTGCACTGGCGGCTCCCCAGGAATACCCCGAGGTGGGCGTCTACCACCCGCGCATGAAGGGTTTGTTCTCCGAACAGTCCAGCGACCTGCCCAACATCAAACGCCAAGACCAACCCGCGGTCGGCTTGCTGGTGTTGCGTTCTTATTTGCTGGCTGGCAACACCGCCCATTACGACGCGGTGATCGACGCTTTGGAGGCCAAAGGCTTGCGTGTCATTCCCGCCTATTCCAGTGGCTTGGATGCCCGTTGCGCGATTGATGCGTATTTCAAAAAGGGCGACACCCCTGTCATTGAAGCCTTGGTTTCTCTCACTGGCTTTTCATTGGTGGGTGGACCTGCGTACAACGATGCCAAGGCTGCCCAAGAGGCTTTGAA
>JBIIPF010000263.1:0-2902 GCA_044342755.1 Limnohabitans sp.
CGCGCCCGCTGGGGCGTGCATGCAGGGCACCCGATGCTGGGTGCGGCTGATTACAAACTGGTGCACCATGCCAGCAACAGACGTGCGGTGTACAGCTTTTGCATGTGCCCGGGTGGCACCGTGGTGGCCGCCACAAGCGAAGCGGGTCGCGTTGTGACCAACGGAATGAGCCAGTATTCGCGCAACGAACGCAATGCGAATGCGGGCATTGTGGTGGGCATCGACCCCTCGGACTACCCCAGCGATGCCGCTTCATTCGAGGCTGCATTAGGCCAAGAGTTGGGCAACGCGGTGCGCCTGGACACCAACGACACCACCGATGGTTTTCATCCGCTGGCGGGCATGGTGTTGCAACGGCAACTGGAAAGCTTGGCTTACGTGGCCGGTGGCAGCAACTACAGCGCCCCTGCGCAATTGGTGGGTGACTTGTTGGTCGACCGCGCTTCCACAGCACTCGGTTCGGTAGAGCCCTCCTACAAGCCTGGCGTGCACATGACCCATCTGAACCACGTCTTACCAGGCTACGCCGTGCAAGCCATGCGCGAAGCGCTGCCGGTGTTTGGTCAAAAAATCAAAGGCTTTGACAGACCAGACGCGGTGCTCACAGGTGCCGAGACCCGCACCTCGTCGCCGTTACGGATTGATCGCGACAACGACTTGCAAAGCCCGAATATGCGCGGGCTTTATCCTGGCGGTGAAGGTGCAGGCTACGCTGGCGGTATTTTGTCGGCGGCGGTGGACGGCATCAAATTGGGCGAAGCCGTGGCCCTGCAACTGTTGCAAGCGCCCGCCTTCACGCAGAGAGCCTCTGTATGAAAGTGCTCAGCCTGATCCCGCCGATGACGCAACTCAACACGCCCTACCCTTCCACCGCCTACCTCACAGGTTTTTTGCGCAGCCAAGGTGTGGACGCGGTGCAAGAAGATTTGGCACTGTCGTTGGTGTTGGACTTGCTCACGCCCGATGGTTTGCGCCAAGTGCGCGCACAAGCTTTGCAACAAGCCGTTGAAGAGCGCAGTGCATGCGTGAATTTCTTCCTCGATCATTTCAATCGTTACGCAAGCACCATCGCTCCCACCATCGCGTTTTTACAGGGACAAGACGCCACGCTGTGCCACCGCATCAGTGGTCGCGGCTTCTTGCCCGAAGGGCCGCGCTTTGCCGCGCTCGATGTGTTTGAAGACGACAGCGGGGACCCCTTGGGTTGGGCCTTTGGCGCATTGGGGCAACAAGACCGCGCACGGCATCTGGCCACGCTGTACTTGAATGACCTTGCCGATGTGGTGCGCGATGCCGTGGACGAGCGCTTTGAGTTTGTGCGCTACGGCGAAGCCTTGGCCAGCAGCCAAGCCAGCTTCGACCCGTTGGCAAAAGCATTGGCCTCAACACCCACGTTGCTAGACGACTTGCTGAAACGACGCACCCTGCAAGCCCTTGAAACACACCAACCCGCTTTGGTGGTGTTGTCGGTGCCTTTTCCCGGCGCCATGTATGCCGCGCTGCGCATCGCCCAAACCATCAAAGCGCATGCGCCGCACATCACCATTGCTTTGGGTGGGGGCTATGCCAACACCGAGTTGCGACAACTCAGCGAACCCCGCTTGTTTGACCATGTGGATGTGGTGTCGTTGGACGCGGGGGAACGCCCCTTGTTGGCCCTGATCGAGCACCTGCAAGGCCAACGCTCGCAACAGCGCTTGGTGCGCAGTTTTGTGCGGGTGGACGGCGCAGTGAAGTACATCAACTGGTCCGAGCCGGATGTGGCCTTTGAAGATGTCGGCACACCCACCTGGGATGGCTTGCCACTCCACCGTTATTTGTCTTTGCTCGACATGCTCAACCCGATGCACCGTCTGTGGAGCGATGGTCGCTGGAACAAACTCACGGTGGCGCATGGTTGCTACTGGAAGAAATGCAGTTTTTGCGATGTGTCCCTCGATTACATCTCGCGCTATGACGCGGCCTCTGCCAGCACCTTGGTGGACCGCATGGAACGCATCGTGGAAGAAACCGGCCAGACTGGTTTTCATCTCGTTGACGAAGCAGCGCCGCCCAAATCCTTGAAAGCCATGGCCGAAGAAATTTTGCGCCGTCAATTGCAAGTGACTTGGTGGGGCAACATCCGTTTCGAGAAAACCTTCACACCCGACTTGTCCGAACTATTGGCTGAGAGTGGTTGCATTGCGGTGTCGGGAGGCTTGGAAGTCGCCTCAGACCGCTTGCTGAACCTGATGCAAAAAGGCGTGTCGGTGGCGCAGGTGGCGCGGGTCACCAAAGGTTTTTCAGACGCGGGGGTGTTGGTGCATGCCTACCTGATGTATGGCTTTCCCACGCAAACTTTGCAAGACACGGTGGACGCGCTGGAGTATGTGCGGCAGTTGTTTGAAAACGGCTGCATCCAAAGCGGCTTCTTTCACCGCTTTGCTTGCACCGTGCATTCACCGGTGGGTCAAGACCCTGCGGCTTACGGCGTGCAACTGCTGCCCTTGGCGCCTGGCGGTTTTGCGCAAAACGATGTCGGCTTCATCGACCCCACCGGTACCGATCACGACCTGCTGGGGCGCGGCTTGAGAAAAGCCATTTACAACTATATGCACGGCGTGGGCGTGGAAGAAGATGTGCGCAGTTGGTTCGAGCTGCCCAAAGGCACTTGCCCCAAACCGCAGGTGAAAAAAAACGCGATCGCCCATGCATTACAAGCGGCTACGATTTAAATTTCCCTGATTATCGCCGTTTAAATCCGAAATTATCGGGTTCATTTTCCGTATTTCACGGTAAGATGTGCGCATGACGGCCTTCCCTATTTATCCTCGACAACTCCGCAAAAGGGCTGCAGAGTCCATGTTGGACACGCCTGTGACCTTGCTGGTGGGGCCCCGTCAATCGGGCAAAACCACGCTGG
>JBIIPF010000034.1:0-11522 GCA_044342755.1 Limnohabitans sp.
GCCAATTTCACCAATGCTTACTTGCGCGACGCTAACCTGTCAGGCGCGGACTTGAGCGACGCCGTGCTCTCCAAAGCCAACCTCAAGGGCGCGGTGCTGAGTGGTGCCAACCTCAAAGGCGCCAAGTTGGACGACGCCAAACTCGACGACGCCAAGTTTTGCAAAACCATCATGCCCGATGGCGCGGTGAACGACTCAGGTTGTTGAGTTCTTTCAAATCACTGTTTGCAGGCCTTTGCGCTCGATCAAGGACAAGAGTTTGAGACTGGGACCACTCGGTTGTTTGTCGCCAATCTCCCATTTTTGAACTGTTGACAAACTGGTGTTCAGAACAGCGGCCAACACAGCTTGGCTGATGCTGGACTTTTCACGCAATGCTTTGATTTGTGAAGGCGTCATACTGCTCACGTTCAGATTAGAAAACTCGGTGAATTGACCCATGTTTTTTTTGCTGACCTTGAGCGCTCGGTCCAAGCCAGACATGCTGGCTTGCATTTCTTGAATAATTCGACTAGGCGCTTTCTGGTTTGATTTCATAGAGCTCTCCAACTTCAATAGCGATAGACAATTCGTGCTCGTTCAGGCCCAGTAACTGCTGCGCAAAGATCATCAGCCATTGCAATTCCTTCGCAGTAATATTTGATTTTTCATTTTTCGAAAAACCAAAAATGAAAAACCAACGGGCTTCAAAATAGGTGGCAACCAATGTTCTTGCGCTGCATTGCTTGCCCCGACCTGATTGAGCTACTCTTTTTTTAACAAGTCCTTTTGCCAGTCGCGCATCGACCAAGCCCGACTGAATTTTCTGGATGGCTTTGATCAATGACTTATCGCTAAGACCTGTTTTTCGTTGCCATTTTGAAAATGTTTTGGTGGTGAATATGCGTGCAGCGGTCATTAAATATACCACCAGGTGATGATGTTGAGGGTGCATTTCTCAACGCAATCATCACCAAATACCCCGCAAAAGTGCTTATCTGCGCATTACAAAATCATCGATAAGAACTCCATTCATGCGAATGCAGGGCGCTTTTCATGCGGCGCCTCTGCCATGAAGGGCTAGGGCGTCAAGCCCTTATGAGTCGTCTTCACCCGGCATCTGCGCTGGGCGCAGTTGCACAGAAGGGGTCCGTTTCTTTCTGAAGCGGATATTGAGCATCTCAACGCCAAAGGCAAACGCCATGCCGAAGTAGATGTAGCCCTTGGGCACATGGTGACCAAAGCCTTCAGCCACCAACACCACGCCTACCACGACCAAAAAGCTCAAAGCCAGCATCTTGATGGACGGGTGGGTATCGACAAATTCGCCAATGGCTTTGGCGAACAACATCATCAACGCCAAGGAAATGACAACAGCTGCGATCATGATGCGCACATCGTCCACCATGCCCACCGCGGTGATGATCGAGTCGAGGGAGAACACCAAATCGATCAGCATGATTTGCACAATGATGGCCATGAAGCTGACTTTGGCTTTGATATCAGCAGGCGCCTCGTCGCCTTCCAAGGAGTGGTGAATCTCGCCCGTGCTTTTCCAGATGAGGAACAAGCCGCCAATCAGCAGGATCAAGTCTCTGCCAGAAAACGATTGATCAAAAACGCTGAACAATGGTTCGACCAAGCCAATGATGATGGACAACAGCAAAAGCAAACCGATGCGCATGAACATGGCCATGAACAAGCCAATCCGGCGAGCTGTCTCTTGCTTGGCTTTGGGCAGCTTGCTGACCAAAATAGAGATGAAGATGATGTTGTCAATGCCCAGCACCAACTCGAGAAGGGTGAGGGTGGCCAAGGCGACCCACATATGCGGTTGTGTCAATAGTTCCATAGTGCCTCCAACAATCTATAAATGCAATGAACGGATACGGCGCAACCGCGAATGTAACCAAATCTGGCGAAGGGCTTGGTACAGCAGCCAAATGACCCAGCCTGCAAACACCACATCGCTTAAATAATGGCCGCCTTGGGCAATCCGCATCCAACCCAGGCCGCTGCCCGCCAAGACGCCCAGCATGATCCACTGCTGGCGCTTGCGCCTCGGCGCCCACATGCCCCAAACCATCAGGGCAAAGCCGCCTGCTGCATGTCCGCTGACGAAAGAGCAATTCAAATCACAGCTTTGCGCAAATTCGAACAGGGGTTTGCCCATTGATGGACCACCAAAAGCTTGCGTTTGTTCGGGACGTGCCCGACCCACATGGTCTTTCAAGGCCCAGTCCACCACCACGCCGATGCCCAGCACCATCATCAAGGCCCAGCTCATGCTTCGCCTGCGCCAACGCACATTGACCCATTCAGGTTTGCGCCAAACCGCCACCAAGACGAGCAAACTGGCGACAAACAAAATTTGATTGAACAAAGGCGCCAGTTGATAGACCAGCGTCAGCCACGCGATGCGTTTAGCAGGAAACCCGGGCAAGGTGGGGTCGAAATAATGCTGACTGACTTGGTTGTCCAGCTCAGGGCGCAGCGCAAAAAGCGCCATGCTGAGCAGCAGAGTCATCATGACCCAGACCCAAGTTGGCTGGCGCGGTTTCATGAGGCTTCGCGACGCAAACAAATCCAGCGGTTCATGGCACCGGCGATGCCCACAGTGGCTATCAAATCAAAAGCCAATCGTGCGGCCTCGGTGTCTGTTTTGGCCTTGAACAAGTACAGGACCAAACCCAATTCAACCAGCAGCAAGACCAATTGAAAGGGTTTTGTTTGCAACCGAGGCGACCAGGGTGATCGCTGCTCCCAAGTGATGGCCAGCAAGGCCACCAAGATGCCCAGCCCGCTGCCGACCAACACATCTGCTGGCCAATGGGCGCCAACCACCACCCGTGACAACGCGATCAACACGCCCAAGACCACCAGCGCCACCCACAACGGCCGCCGATGCTTGAAATGGCGCGTCATGTACATGGCCAATGCAATGGTGGCTGCAATCGTCATGGCGTGGCCAGAGGGCATGGCGTTGGACCCTGCGGCGGGGGTGCCAATGGGTTTGAGCAAACTGGGCTCCAATGCGCCCAAGGGGCGTGGCACACCAGCCCAGTTTTTCAGCAAAGGTGACAGCAGTGAGCCAAGCAAAAAACTTTTCAACACCACCGCACTTGTCAGCGGTGCAAATTGCGCTGCCACGATCAACAGCAAAAAGGCCGCCCCCCCTTCACCACATTGGGTGAGGAAAGACCACAGGGCAGCAGGCCCTGTTTCGCTGGCGTGGACCTGCAACAACCAAGCTTGGTTCCAAGGAGAATTGAAAACAACCAAGCCCACCAGCACCAGCAAAAAAGAAAGCATCCATGCAGCTTTAGGGGTGCGCTGACTGGGCGCGGTGTCGGGTAAATGATTCATGCCTCGGATTCTAAGCAGGCTTGCATGGCGTCCCTTGGGGCTTGGCATACGGAGAAGCGATTCGTTATAGTCCCACCCCCCCCTGTCAGGAGATGCGGCATGTTGAATACCAAAAAGAAAATCATCGACCACCTGGATAACGAGGTTTACTGCCGCCTTGGCGTGTCTCCCATCCATGGCATTGGCGTGTTTGCCGTGCGAGACATTCCCAAGGGGGCGAATCCATTGAAGAGCTATGTTCGCTTCAAGGAAATCGATATTCCCAAGGCGGACATCAAGCACCTGCCCAAAGGGGTGCGCGAGCAGATCGACACCTTTTGTTATTACGACCGGAAAAAGGTCAGCATTCCGCGCTTGGGTCTGAACACGTTTGACATGGCGATTTACCTCAACCATTCCAAGAAACCCAATTTGCGCTTCAAAAAAGCAGGCGTTTTGATCGCTTTGCGTGATGTCAAAAAAGGCGAAGAAATGTTCATCGACTACGACATCAGTTTCGGCGAGAAGCACAAGTTCTAAAACAAACAAGCCGCTGATCAAGCGGCTTGTTTGTTTGGGGCAGGGCCTGTGACTGCTTAGCCAGCCATCACCAGTTCATCCTGCAGATGCTGCTGGTGTTGCTCTGGGTGGCGATAGATCTGGTTCAACTCGTGCGGTTTGAAGTCCACGATCAGCGGTGAAGTGGGGTCGGTGGCCAAGGGATGCTCAGCATCGATCAGGGCCATGGCGTAAATGGGTTCATAGTCGGTGACAAACAAGGCTTTGTAGCCATAGTCGTCCACGGGGCCCAAGTTGTAATAGCGCAAACCGTTTTTGGCTGCCCAGCGGCAAGCTTGTAAACAAGCGTAAATGCCAGGTGATTTGTTCTTGAAATCCCGGTTCCATTGACAGAAACTGCCATACAGCTGGTTGTATTGGGGCAGCAAAATAGAAACATCGGTGAACACCAGTTCGCCTTCATTCGAGTGCACTTGCAAGATAAGCACATCGAGGTGGCGCACATAGTCGACAAAGCCTTCCACCTCGCGGTCATCGATGTAGTAGTTGGCAAAGTGCTCGCCACCCATCTCGAACATGTCTTCCACCGTCAGGTCTTGGCCTGCCACCACTTTCTCGGTGTAGGTGAAGTGCTTGTATTGCTTGTCGAGTTCGCGGAATTTGCGTTCGCGGCGGGCTTCTTGCCAAAAGCTGTCGGCAAAGCAATCCACCAAACCATACTTGTCGTTGATGGGCACGCCGTAGGGGCTGTCGGGGGGCAGGGCATAGACCACGAAGGGCCGGGGTGCAAAGTTCAGCATCTCGTCAGAGACGTTGATGTAAGGGCACAGTGCGTCCCAGCGGGTGGTGTAGTAAAGAATGTCGTTGTGCTCGCTCTCTACCAAGAGGTTGTCTTCGGTCCAACTTTGGTATCCCACTTCGTGCACCACGGGACCGGGTGGGGGCGCGAAGGAATTCGAGGGTTTGAATTGATAGAGCGTGCCATTCATGTTGTTGCCTTTTTATGCAAGCTATTTTTGCTTGTTTTTTTATTATTGGAATTGGCAGTGCTGTGTATTTTCTTCAGGTCGAAATACATCTTGTCTACTGCGTGGTTGTTTTTCAAAAACGCCGGATCTTTTTTTTCCAGCTGCAATATAACTTGTTGTGCGCTGCGCAAATGCAAACTGGCATCGCTGCCTGCATCTTGCAAACTGTCGATGTAAGGGTCCATCAAAGGACAGTCGGCATCAAAATAAAAACTTTTGTTTTTTGGGTTGTAGCTCAGTGGGTAAAGTTTGCATCCAAAGGGTTTGTCCTCGCCCATCGTGCAACCTTGTGGACCCAAGTGCGTGCATTGTTGTTCTATGCATACGCTGCCCAAGCGTTGCTGCTCCACAGCGGTCAAGGTGATTTCAAGAGGTGGGTACCCTTCCTCGATGTGGCAGCATCGTTGGCATTGGGCACAGTGGTCAAACAACACGCGTGGGCTCCTGTGAAACAAGGCCTGGGTGCTGCTTGCTGTTCAATAAAACTGTTGTGTTGGACATCAAGCTCAGCAGTGGTTTAAATAATTATTAACGTTTTTGACATATTGAGTCAAGAAATCATTTTTTATTTTGAACCACGGCCACGTTCACCAAGTCACCTTGCATCACACCATCGGGTGGATTTTCAATCACGCGATCGGTGCTCTCTAAACCCGATAAAAGTTCGAGTCGAACACCATGGTCTTTGGCCACCACCACCGGCTTGATGACAACCTTGTTATCTGCATTCACGGTGGCCACTTGCAGACCTGTTTTGCTGAAGATCAAAGCACTTGGCGGAATATTGAGATGCTTGGTGTGCGCAGGCATGTCAAAGCTGACCTGTGCATAACCGCCGGGCAACAACCTGCCCTGCTTGTTGTCGGCGGCGAGTTGCACCAACATGCTGCCCGAACCAGCTTGAATGGCTTGGGCCATCGACTGCACTTTGGCCGTGAACACTTGGCCAGGCATTTCTGGCACCGTGAAGGTCGCCTGACTGCCTGTTTGGATGGCCGTCACTTGGTTTTGTGGCACCTGAACGTACAAACGCAGTCGACGCACATCGGACACCACAAACAACTCGGTGCCGGGTGCACCACCCACATTCACCAAAGCACCAATATCGGTGTTGCGTGCCGTCACCACCCCATCAAAGGGTGCGGTGATGCGGCTGAAATTTTTCATGGCTTGCAAACGGTTCACATTGGCTTGCGAGGCGTTCACCATGGCTTGCTTGGCCCGCAAGTCGCCCATTTTTTCTTCCACCGCTTGGGCCGAGACAAAGTTGGTGGCTTGCAATGACTGCCAACGCTTGGCGGTGTTTTCGGACAACGCCGCATTGGCTTGGGTGATGGCCAACTCGGCTTTGGCTTGCAGGATTTGCTGGTCAACATCGGGGGTATCGATCTCGGCCAACAACTGACCCGCTTTCACGGAGGTGCCAATGTCAGCTTTCCAGGTTTTCAAGTAGCCGCTGATGCGAGCGTACAAAGGCGCTTTCGAATAGGCTTCGATGCGTCCGGGCAAGTCCATGCTGGGTGAGGCGGGCGACACGGCAGGGGTGATGATGTTGACAGTGCGCACCGATTGCTTGTCGGCCACCGCCTTGAGTTGCTGGTTGTCGGCGCTGCGGTCGAGCAAACCCTGAGCCAACACGTAGGCGGCCAACAAGACCAGGATGAGCAACACCGTCCATAGTTTGCTGCGCGAAAAAACGGGGGGACGGGGATCAAGCATGAAGGACTCCGGCATTCAAAGAAGGGGTGGCCTTGCGGCGGCCGTGCACCATGCTGAACAACAAGGGCACCAGGACCAAAGTAGCCACAGTGGCAAACATCAGGCCGCCAATGACCGCGCGGCCCAAGGGCGCGTTTTGTTCGCCGCCTTCACCCAGGCCCAAGGCCATGGGCACCATGCCCATCATCATCGCCAAAGCGGTCATGAGCACGGGGCGAAAACGCACAAAGCCTGCGTCCAGCGCTGCAGCCACTGCATCGCCAAGTTGGTCCAAGCGTTCACGCGCAAAGCTGATCACCAACACACTGTTGGCGGTGGCCACGCCCATGCACATGATGGCCCCGGTGAGTGCCGGTACCGAGAGCGTGGTGCGGGTGGCAAACAAGATCCACACAATACCGGCCAAGGCCGCGGGCAAGGCGCTGATGATGACCAGGGGGTCACGCCAGGATTGGAAATTGACGACGATCACAAAGTAAATCAAGACCACCGCGCCCAACAAACCCCACAGCAATCCCGAGAATGCTTTTTCCATGGTGCGCACTTGACCGAGCATGACCACTTTGCTGCCCTTGGGTTGCTGCGACTGCGTTTCATGGATGACGCGCTGAATGGCTTTGGAGACGGTACCCAAATCCAGGCCTTGGGTGGCGGCATGAATTTGCACCATGGGCTGGATGTCGTACTGACTCACCAAGGCGCTTTTCGCCGTGCGGTTGAAACTCGCCACACTGCCCAAGACTTGCTGAGAGTTGGCGTTGGCCGGACTGATGGGGACGTTGGCCAAATCATTCAAAGAATCAATGTTGTATTGCGGGGTTTGTATGACCACGGGGTAAGACACGCCGTTGGCGGGATTGAGCCAAAACGTGGGCGCGACCTGGCTGCTGCCCGCCAAATTCACCACCATGTTGTTGGTGACATCTCGCGCGGTGATGCCCATGTTTTGCGCTTGCGTGCGGTCTAGATTCACCTCAAACACGGGGCTTCTGGCCGATTGTTGAATGCGAGCGTCGGCCACGCCCGGGATGCGGCGGATTTCTTTCAACAAGACATTGGCATAGTCGAAGTTGGCGGCCAAGTCGTTGCCGCGAATTTGAATGTCAATCGGTGCTGGCGCACCAAAGTTCAAGATCTGGCTGACGATGTCTGCAGGCGGAAAAGAGAACACCGTGTCAGGGAAGGCCACGGGCAGTTGCTCGCGCAGCGCTTTGATGTAGTCCGCCGTGGGTGCGTGGTTGGGGCTCAGTGCGATTTGAATGTCGCCATCTTGCGAACCCACCACACCGGTGTTGTTGTAGATCAGGTTGATGTAGCTGGGTGGCAAACCAATGTTGTCCACCATGGTGGTGATGTCGTGGGCCGGAATCACTTGCCGAATGTGCGCTTGAATTTTGGCAAAGCGGGCGGCGGTTTCTTCCACCCGGGTGCCCACCGGCACCCGCGCATGGATCAAGATTTGACCACCATCGACATCGGGAAAGAAGTTGCTGCCCAAAAAAGGCAGCAAGCCAAACGAACCCAGTACCACGGCTGCAAAGCCCACAGACACCTTGCCACGGTGCTGCAAGGCCACTTGCAACAGGTTTTTATAACCAGCGCGAACGGCTTCAAAACGGGCTTCAAAGCCGCGCTGAAACGCCATGATCGGGTTGCGGGTGCGTGGCTGAGTGCTGTTCAAGCCGTGCATGTCGGTGTGGGGTGCATGCGGCTTCAACAAATACAGCGCCATGGTCGGCACCAAGGTGCGTGACAAAAAGAAGGACCAGACCATCGCCAACATCACCGCGATGGCCATGGGCACAAACAAAAAGCGCGACACGCCCTCGAGGAAAAACATGGGCACAAACACAATGCAAATACAGAGCAAGGACACAAAGGCGGGGGTGACAATTTGCGCCGCGCCATCCATGATGGCTTGCTCCACGCCTTTGCCTTGCTCCAAGTGCCAGTTGATGTTTTCGATGGTGACCGTGGCGTCATCAACCAAGATGCCCACCGCCAGCGCCAAGCCGCCCAGGGTCATGATGTTCAGGGTTTCGCCCAGGGCATACAGACCCACAATAGCGCCCATGATGGACAGCGGAATCGACACGGCAATGATCAGCGTCGAGCGCCAACTGCCCAAAAATAAAAAAATCATCAAGCTGGTGAGGACAGCCGCGATCACGCCTTCCAAGGCCACGCCTTGGATGGCTGCACGCACAAACACCGATTGGTCGTTGATCGGCTGAATCGTCAAACTGGGCGGCAAGGACGCTTTGATGTCTTGCAATTTTTCGCGCACACCATCGACGATGGCCAAAGTCGAGGTGCTGCCATTTTTCAACACCGACATCAACACCGAACGGTTGCCGTCCACATGCACCACATTGGTCTGCGGCGCATTGCCATCATGCACATGGGCCACATCGCGGATGTAGACCATGGCCCCATTCACCGACTTGATCGGCAGGTTGTCCAAGTCTTTCAAATCGGTGGCGGCGTTGTTCAGACTGATGGTGTATTCGTAGCTGCCAATCTTTTGGGTGCCCACCGGGATGATGATGTTTTGCGCGGCCAAGGCATTGGTCACGTCTTGTGTGGACAAGCCACGCGCTTGCAAAGCACTCGGGTTCAAATCCAGTTGCACCAAACGCGATTTGCCACCATACGGAAACGGCACGGCCGCACCCGGCACGGTCACCAAGGGGCTGCGCACTTGTGTGAGCGCCAGGTCGGCCAGGTTTTGCTCGGTCAGGCCCTTGCCCGCCAAGGCCAGTTGCAAGATCGGGACGGTGGAAGCGTTGTAGTTGATGATGATGGGCGGCTGGGTGCCCGGCGGCATTTGGCGCACCATGAACTGCGACACAGAGGTGACCTGCGCATTGGCCACCGCGATGTTCACACCGGGTTGGAAAAAGATTTTGACGATGCCCACACCGTTGTAGGAGTTGGCTTCGATGTGCTCGATGTCGTTCACCGTGGTGGTGAGGACGCGTTGAAACGAGGTGGTGATGCGACCGGCCATTTGATCGGGCGGCAAGCCGGTGTAAGACCAGGCCACCGCAATCACCGGAATGCGAATTTCAGGAAAGATGTCTGTGGGGGTTTTGAAAGCCGCCAGCGGACCCAAGATGAGTAGCAGCAAGGCCATGACCACAAAGGTGTAGGGTCGTTTCAGGGCCACGCCCACCACATTAGTCAACATCAAAAGCCTTTGTATTCTTATTCATGCGACAACCAAAACAAACACGCTTGGTTGAAAAGCGTGCATGGCATTATCGGTATTTTCAAGTGGCCTGCGCGGTTCTGTTTTTCAACACTTGGGCATCGGCGCTGGGGGTCACGTCACCGGCCACCATCAAGTGCCAATCCAAGTGCCGCTCCGAGGCGGGCAACAACAGGGCATACAGGCTTTTGAACAGCGCTCGCGCTTTCGAGCCCAACCAACGGGCGGGCAACAAACTGGGGGGCAACATCGGGTCGCGCAACAGCAAACGCCGGAAGTCGTGCACCAACAAGAGCCGCAACCAAAACGCTTGTTCATCGGTGCAGGCCTTGGTCTTGTGTTTTTTGCACCAAGCTTCAATGCCCTCGTAGGTGCCGACGAAGTGGCCGTAATTGCGGTCGAGCTCGTTCAAATACCAAGCAGTTTTCACCACCTTGGCGGGCGCGTCCAACACACTGCCCATGGGTGGCTTGCCAACCAGGGTGATCAAGCGGCTCTCCCACGCACCCAAACCGCCGATGCGCAAGTTGGTCATCACGCTGCTCAAGTCGGCGCTGGGGTGGATGAAGCATTGGTGGTTGATTTGTCCAAAGCCTTGCCAATAAAGCGCGCGGCGCAAAGGCTCCAGCGCTGTCGGGCTGTGGTTGCCGGTGACGATGATGCAGCGCCACTGCTTATCCCAAGCCGCTGGTTGCGCGGCGTAAATGTGGCGCGAGGCCTCCTCCACCCGACTGCGCCCGGTGCGGCTTAGCGCGTAGTTGCTGCGATTGCCCACCGGTTTGGCTTGCAGCCAATCTTCTTGCACCAAGCGAAAGCAAGCGGTGCGGATCAGCCGCTCGTTGACCTGCAGCGGTGCCAACAGTTGGATGAGGCTGCCCATGGCCGCCACGCCGCCGCGCGGGTAAAGGGCGTCGCCAAACACGGAAACGATGAGCGGACCGGCTTGTTGGCGAGGCTGTTCTTGCCAGCTGCGCAAGCGTTTGGGGATGGGGTTGGAAAGGCCTGGTTTTGAGGGGGTGGTCATATGGGTATTGAGTTTCAAGCGGTTTTATGATACAGAAAAACAGATTTTCTCTGAAATTATGTATCACCGTGCTAATCTGCGCGTTCTTCTATGGGAGCCCAGCCGCCATGTACACCCAGTCCTTCAACGTGCCCGATGGGGCCGCAACCGCCAAACCCGTGGCCGCGGTGCCTACTGCCGCTCAGCAGCAAGTGCTGGACGCCGCCCAAGCCAAGTTTGATGCCGTCATCGACGCCGACGGCAAGATCGAACCCAAAGACTGGATGCCCGACGCCTACCGCAAAACGCTGGTGCGCCAAATCAGCCAACACGCGCACAGCGAAATTGTGGGCATGCTGCCCGAGGGCAACTGGATCAGCCGCGCCCCCAGCTTGAAGCGCAAAGCCATTCTGATTGCCAAGGTGCAAGATGAGGGCGGGCATGGCCTCTATCTTTACAGCGCTGCTGAAACCCTGGGCACCAGCCGCGACCAAATGCTGGACGCGCTGCACACCGGCCGCGCCAAGTACAGCTCGATCTTCAACTACCCCACGCTCACCTGGGCCGATGTCGGTGTCATCGGTTGGCTGGTGGACGGCGCGGCCATCATGAACCAGATTCCGCTGTGCCGCTGCTCGTATGGCCCCTACGCGCGCGCCATGGTGCGGGTGTGCAAGGAAGAAAGTTTTCACCAACGCCAAGGCTTTGAAGCTTTGCT
>JBIIPF010000264.1:0-2895 GCA_044342755.1 Limnohabitans sp.
GCATTGGGCCAATTGGCCTCGGGACTCTCCAGTCTGATGCAACTCCAAGGCGTGCAGTTTCGCCTCTCCAAAAACAAGCGCTTGCAGATTGAACAAGCCCTGCTCAACGACATGGCCGCCAGCTTCAAGGACCGCGCCAGCAGCATCGCTGTGGCGTTTGGATTCAAGACCTACCGCATTCAATCCTTGAATTTCAACCCCAAACAAGAGCGCCCGTACCCCATGCCCATGGCGATGGCCCGCAGCATGGCCACCGACGCAGCGGCCATCAGCATTCCGAATGAAGGCGGCAAAACCACGGTGTCGGTGGGCATGCAAGCCAGCATCGAGTTGTTGCCCTGAAATGGGCTTGTCCGATTCAGCGTGTCTGTGCTTGAACAGACGCCAGATGGCTGGTGCAGGCCGAATGTCACCCTCAAGACCCTGTGATTTTGAATTTTGTTCCTAGAATGCGCCTTCTAGGAGACTTGCCATGAACGCACCCAGCACCGCCCAGCACCTGATGCCCCATGTTCAACAACGCGAGGTGCCGCAAGCCCTCTTGGACGCTTTGAAAGCGCACTTTGGGGAGCGTTGTTCCACAGCCTTGGTGGTGCGCGAACAGCATGGTCGTGACGAGTCCGCCTACACCACGGTGCCACCGCCTGCCGCGGTGGTGTTTGCTGAAAGCACTGCCGATGTGTCCCAAGCCGTGGCCCTGGCCGCAGCCCACGATGTGCCGGTGATTCCCTTTGGTGTGGGCTCCTCTTTGGAAGGCCATTTGCTGGCGGTGGAGGGCGGCATCAGCATCGACGTGGCCCGCATGAACAAGGTCTTGGCTATCAACGCCGAAGACTTGACGGTGACCGTGCAACCCGGTGTCACGCGCAAACAACTCAATGAGGAGATCAAAAGCACGGGCTTGTTTTTTCCGATCGACCCGGGCGCCGACGCCAGCATCGGCGGCATGAGCGCGACCCGCGCCAGCGGCACGAACGCGGTGCGCTACGGCACCATGCGTGAAAACGTGCTCGGCCTGGAAGTCGTCACCGCCAGCGGTGAAGTGATTCGCACCGGCACCCGCGCCCGCAAGTCCTCAGCGGGTTACGACCTGACACGCTTGATGGTGGGCAGCGAAGGCACCTTGGGCGTGATCACCGAAGTCACTTTGAAGCTCTACCCCCTGCCCGAAGCAGTGTCGGCGGCCACCTGCTCCTTCCCCAGCATCGAAGCGGCGGTGCGCACCACGATTCAAATCATCCAAATGGGCATCCCGATTGCCCGCGTGGAATTGATCGATGCGAACGCGGTGCGCATGGTGAACAACTACGCCAAGCTGGGCCTGCCCGAGCAACCCATGCTGCTGATGGAGTTCCACGGCTCACCCGCCAGCGTGAAAGAGCAGGCCGAAACCGTGCAAGAGATTGCCAGTGAACACGCTGGCCACGCGTTCGAATGGGCCACCACACCCGAGGAGCGCACGCGCTTGTGGACCGCGCGGCACAACACCTACTTTGCGGGCATTCAAAGCCGCCCGGGTTGCCGCGCCATCAGCACCGACACCTGCGTGCCCATCTCGCGCTTGGCCGATTGCCTGCTCGTTTCAGTGGCCGAAGTCGATGCCTCGGGCATCCCGTATTTCTTGGTTGGCCATGTGGGCGACGGCAATTTCCACTTTGGTTATTTGATCGACCCCAACAGTGCCGAAGAGCGCGCCACCGCCGAGGAGCTCAACCACAAGTTGGTCGCCCGTGCCCTGGCGTTGGAAGGCACCTGCACCGGCGAGCATGGCATTGGTTTGCACAAAATGGATTTCTTGGTCGCCGAAACCGGCGCGGGCGCCGTGAACATGATGCGCAGCATCAAACACGCGCTGGACCCCAAAAACATCATGAACCCCGGCAAAGTGTTCTTGTACTGAAGCGCTCGCACACCTACTAGCCGACCCCAGCCAAGGTCGCTGGCGTAGCGAACGTTGCCGCTTGCGGCGGTGAGCGGCCGGCGAGCCTTGCTGGGGTCGGCGATCTCACTGTGCGAGGGTTGGTCGCTGGCGTAGCGAACGTTGCCGCTTGCGGCGGTGAGCGGCCGGCGAGCCTTGCTGAGGTCGGCGGCTTGGCTTATTGGTGCTTAAGCACCATTTGCACCGCGTTCAATAACAACGGTGCTGTCGAGCAAACCACTGGCGTGGTTCAGGTCGGATTGCGACACCAGCACCGACAAATCCGCGCCTTTGAGTTGGTGCAGCACCTCGGAGATGCGCATCGAGAGCGCCGGGGCTACGCCCTCAAACGGCTCGTCCAACAACAACAAACGTGTGCCGACCGCCAAAGCGCGGCCCAAGGCCACGAGTTTTTGCTGACCACCCGAGAGCAACAAAGCGCGGCGCTGGGCCATGTCTTGCAACTCCGGCAGCACTTGGTAGACCAAATTCAAGCGCGCTTGCAAGTTCAAATTTTTGCTGACCCACAGCGGGATGAGCATGTTTTCTTCGACGGTGAGTTCGGGCACCAAGCCGCGGTCTTCCGGCATGTAGCCAATGCCCAAACCGGCGCGCGCTTCAGGCGGCAGCGCGCTCAAGGATTGGCCATCCAAATGAATTTGGCCTTGGCGCAGTGGCAAGTGCCCCATGATGCTGCGCATGGTGCTGGTTTTGCCCGCACCATTGCGCCCAACCAAGCCCACCATGTGACCGGTGGGCACTTGCATGGAAAAACCACGCAGCACTTGCGCTGAGGCAATGTCCACATGCAGGTCGTGCAACTCAAGCATCGCGTTCACCTGTGACGTAGCGGCGCACATCGGCATTGGCCAGCGCCACCGAGGGCACATCATCGGCAATGATGCGGCCACTGTAAAAAGCAATCACGCGTTGGCAATAGCGGCTGACGATGTCCATGTCGTGCTCGACAAACAAGG
>JBIIPF010000265.1:0-2845 GCA_044342755.1 Limnohabitans sp.
CAAATGCGGGCACACGGGGTAGAGCACGCGCAACAAAATGGAGAAGCATTCGGACAGCGCCGCACTGTCGGCGGCGCTGTCACTTAAAGCGGCATCTTCCAAGGTGTTGAGCATTTTCATGAGCGCCGACACCACGGTGTTGTATTGCATGCGCTCGTAGTCGTAGTTGGCTTGTTTCAACACCGTGTGGATGTCCAAGCGCAAGGCTTTGGCGGCCTTGTCAAACGTCACCGCTTGACGGCGGTCCACCGTCAAACCGGCGCGCAATGCAGCTTCGTGTTTGTGTGCGAATTGCCAAACCCGGCGCAAAAAGCGAAAGCTGCCCTCTACCGCCGAGTCGTTCCACTCCAAGGTGGCCTCGGGTGGCGCAGTGAACATGGTGTAGAGCCGCGCAGTGTCGGCGCCGTAACGCTCGATCAGGTCTTGCGGGTCCACCCCATTGTTCTTGCTCTTGCTCATGGTGCCCACACCTTCGTAGTCGATGGCCGTGCCGACCGCCAACACACCATCGCTGCTGTCCGCGGCGTTTTTCAACTTGGCCCCGATCACCTTGCCGGTGTCGTCCAGCACGTGGTCCACATCGTGTGGCCAGAAATAATCTTTGCCGCCTTTGGCGGTGCGGCGTGAATAAATGTGGTTGAGCACCATGCCTTGCGTGAGCAGTTTGGTGAACGGTTCGTCCACCTTCACCAGGCCCAAGTCGCGCATCACCTTGGTCCAAAAGCGCGCATAGAGCAAATGCAGGATGGCGTGCTCGATGCCACCGATGTACTGGTCCATGCCACTGCCGCCGTTGGCCTTGTCACCCTCGCGCATCCAGTAGTTGGTGCCCTCGGCCACCATCGCGTCTGCATTCGTCGGGTCGCAATAGCGCATGAAGTACCAACTTGAATCAACAAAGGTGTCCATGGTGTCGGTTTCGCGCCGCGCTGGTTTGCCGCACGTGGGACACACCACGCCATGGTGAAAGCCTTCGTGCTTGTGCAAGGGGTTGCCCGAGCCATCGGGGATGCAGTCTTGGGGCAACACCACTGGCAAATCTTGTTCGGGCACGGGCACGGCGCCGTGTTCATCGCAATGGATGATGGGAATCGGCGTGCCCCAATAACGTTGACGGCTCACACCCCAGTCGCGCAGTCGCCAGGTGGTTTTTTTCTCGCCCAAATTTTTCGCAGCCAACAGTTCGGCGACGTGGTTCACGGCGGCTTTGAATGACAGGCCATCCAATGCGCCTGAATTCACACACACACCGGCCTTGGTGGCATACCACTCTTGCCAAGCGCGCTTGTCGAACACTGAAGCGACGGCCGTTTGATCCACAACCTGTTGGATCTCCAAACCGTATTTGAGGGCGAACGCAAAGTCGCGCTCATCATGCGCTGGCACACCCATGACCGCGCCATCGCCATAGCTCATCAGCACATAGTTGCCGACCCACACCTGCACTTGCGCGCCAGTGAGTGGGTGCGTGACAAACAGGCCTGTGGCCATGCCTTTTTTCTCTTGCGTGGCCAATTCGGCTTCGGTGGTGCCGCCCTCTTTGCATTCTTCCAAAAATGCAGCCAGCTTGGGGTTGCTGGCCGCGGCGTGCAGGGCCAGCGCATGTTCGGGGGCCACCGCACAAAACGTCACACCCATGATGGTGTCGGCACGCGTGGTGAACACATACATGCGGCCAGCGTCGATCAACTGGCCGTGTGCGTCTTGAATGTCGTGCGTGAACGCAAAGCGCACGCCTTCGCTCTTGCCAATCCAGTTTTCTTGCATCAAGCGCACTTTGTCGGGCCAGCCGTTCAAGGTGGCTTTGGGGTTGCCCACTTGCACATGGTCGAGCAACTCTTGCGCGTAGTCGGTGATCTTCAAGTAGTAGCCCGGAATTTCGCGTTTTTCCACCACCGCGCCGGTGCGCCAACCTTTGCCGTCAATCACTTGTTCGTTGGCCAACACGGTTTGGTCCACCGGGTCCCAGTTCACCACTTGGGTTTTGCGGTAGGCGATGCCTTTTTCCAGCATCTTCAAAAACAACCATTGGTTCCACTTGTAGTAGGTGGCGTCGCAGGTGGCCACTTCGCGCGACCAGTCGATGGCCAAGCCCATCGCCTGCATTTGCTTCTTCATGTAAGCAATGTTGTCGTAAGTCCACTTGGCCGGTGGCACGCCGTTTTTCAAGGCGGCGTTTTCAGCAGGCAAGCCAAACGCATCCCAGCCCATGGGCATGAGGACGTTGTAGCCCTTCATGCGCAGATGGCGCGTGAGCATGTCGTTGATGGTGTAGTTGCGCACATGGCCCATGTGCAGTTTGCCGCTGGGGTAAGGCAGCATCGAGCAGGCGTAGTACTTGGGGCGGCTGTTGTCTTCGCTGACGCGGTAAACATCTGCATCGCGCCAAGCGGCCTGAACGGCCTTTTCAATGGCGGATGCTTTGTAGTCGGCGCTGCTGTTGCCGCCGGCTGGATCAATTGGGGATGGGGTGTGTTGCATGGGGCTCAATGAGAAACCCCGTACGCGCTCAGTTGCGCGGTGGCGGGGAGGTGGTCTGGATTTTAGGCGCAGGTGTTTGCACCGCCAGTGACAGGCTGAGCAGCTCGGATTTTTGAATCTCGGCCATCACTTCGGCCACACGCCCATAGGGCACCGACTTGTCGATGCGCAACTGCACTTCGCTGGCCGCGCCATCAGCGGCACGCAGGCTCAGGGCGGCCGCCAACTGCTTCAAATCCATCACTTGACCATCCACCGTCAACACCGATTGGCTGTCCAGGGCCACGTCCACTGGCACACCTTTGCGGGGTGCAGCCGGTGCAGCCGCACTGGGCAACTCGAGGTTCAAACTGCCGCTCAGCAG
>JBIIPF010000266.1:0-2824 GCA_044342755.1 Limnohabitans sp.
CCGGTCGCAAAATCATTGTCGACACCTACGGCGGCGCTTGCCCCCACGGTGGTGGCGCGTTCTCGGGTAAGGACCCCTCCAAGGTGGACCGCTCTGCCGCTTACGCGGCGCGCTATGTGGCGAAAAATGTGGTCGCTGCGGGCTTGGCCACGCAGTGCCAGGTGCAAGTGGCGTACGCAATTGGTGTGGCCAAACCGATGAACATCACGGTCAACACGCACGGCACGGGCGTCATCGCGGACGACAAAATCGCCGCCTTGGTGGCCGAGCATTTCGATCTGCGCCCCAAAGGCATCATTCAAATGCTGGACCTGCTGCGCCCCATCTACGAGAAGACCGCAGCCTATGGTCACTTTGGCCGCGACGAGCCCGAGTTCACTTGGGAGCGCACGGACCGCGCCGCTGCTTTGAAAGCAGCTGCAGGCGTCAAGTAAGCGCGTAGCGCTGGCACAGGGCTTCGCGCTGTGCCGGGTCGAAGTTGATGCGGTTGGGGTCTCGCCCCACCGCAGCCAGCAAGCGCGGGTTCATCACCGCAAACCACAAGCTGGGCACATAGGCCAGCAAAAACATCCCGCTGTAGCCACTGGGCAATTGCGGTGCATCGGCGAAGTGCCGCAGAGCTTGATAGCGCCTGCTGGCATGCGCATGGTGGTCGGCATGGCGTTGCAAGTGAAACAAAATCCAATTGGAGATGACGTGGTTGCTGTTCCATGAGTGGCAGGGTTGGCAGCGTTCATATTGGCCATCGGCTTGCTTCACTCGCAACAAGCCATAGTGCTCGACATAGTTGGCCGAGGTGAGTTGGAAATTGGTCCAGGCCGCCACGGCCAGCAAGAACGGCAACACGCCCACACCCAGCCACAGGCAAAGTGCCAGCCACAGCATTGACGTGAGAACCAGACCTTGCACAATTTGGTTGTGCAGGCTCCAGGTGGACCAGCCTTTGTCTTGCAAACGCTGAGACTCAAACTGCCAAGCCCGCTTTGCGCCCCCTGGCATTTCACGCCAGAGAAAACGCCAAATCGATTCGCCCATGCGCGCCGATGCCGTGTCTTCGGGCGTGGCCACTTCGGTGTGATGCCCGCGGTTGTGCTCGGCACTGAAATGGCCATAGCCGCTGGGCGCCAGCGCCAACAAGGCCAAGGTTTTTTCCAAGCGGTTGTGTTTGTGGCCCAACTCGTGGCCGAGGTTGATGGCGAAACCACCCACAATGCCCGCGTTCAGGACCATGGCGAGTTGTGCATGCCAGACTAATTCACGCGTGGCCACAAACCATGCCGCAAACACGAATGAACCCCACAACACGGGCACCAAGGCATAGGTGAGGTAGCGGTAGAACGGGTCGGCTTCGAGTTGCGGCACGGCCCACTCCGGCGGGTTGCTGCGGTCTTCGCCCAGCATGGCGTCCAGCAGCGGCACGGCGACATACAAAAACACGAAAGGCCACCACAGGGTGTAGGCCTGCTCGGTCCATTGCATCAGCAAGGGCCCCAAGCCAATGGAGAAAGGCACCAACAAAGAAAACCACCAAGCCCAGCGTTTGGGATCGCGGTAGACGCGCCTGTCTAGGGTGGTGGTGTTCATGGGTTCAATTCAGTCCTGAGATGTAATGCGCCAAATTTTCAATGTCGGTGTCACTCAAGGTGCTGGCCACACTGGTCATGTTGCCAGCGTCGTTGGTGCGTGTTTTGGCTTTGAAATCATGCATGGTTTTGACAACGTAATCAAAGTTTTGACCGGCGACTTTGGGCACATCATTTTGACCGACAAACTCGCCCAGGTGACACATGGCGCACAAGGTTTCATCGGCTTTGGCTTTGCCCAGCTTGGCTTTGTCAGCATCGGGCTTGAAGCCTTTGCTGGTGAGCTTTTGCTTGGCATAGTAGTTGCCAATTTCACGCATGTCGTCTTTGCTCAAACCCGCCACCATGGGCGTCATCAAGTCATTTTGACGGCGGCCTTCTTGATAGTCCCGCAACTGCAGATAAATGTAGCGCGAATTTTGAGCAGCCAGGCTGGGCACGCCAGGCATGGTGGAGTTGCCGTTAGGGCCATGGCAACCGATGCAAACACCGGCTTTGGCGGGCATGTCAGCTTGTGACCAGGCGGGCGAGCACAGCCATGCAAGCAAGGAGATGAGAAGCGTAGAGAGGTTTTTCATGTGTTTTGAACAATCAAATGCAAAAAAGGCCTGGGTGCATTCACGTGCACCTCAGGCCTGTACGAAAGGTCAGTTCAGTGGCTTCAAGGCAGTGCGAACACCACCACCGAATTGCCGCGCTTGGCGTCAATTTGGTTGTTGCCACCCGAGGCCACCGCGATGTATTGCTTGCCACCCACCGCATAAGACACGGCAGGCGCGTTCACACCAGCACCGGTTTGGTATTCCCACAATTTCTTGCCGTTTTTGGCATCGAAAGCTCGGAACAAACCATTGGCTTCGCCGTTGAAGACCAGGCCACCAGCTGTTGCCAACACGCCACCGATGAGGGGCTCGTCGGTTTCAAATTTCCATGCCACTTTGCCGGTGTCAATGTTGACAGCAGACAAACGACCGGATTGCTTTTCGCTGGGGATGGTTTTGAACGCACCGCCCAACCACAGCTTGCCGCCGGGGTACTTTGAAGGCTCAACGTGGTAGGTCATGGGTTGCAACAAGTTGGCTGCATAAGCCAAGCGTGTTTCGGGATTGAAAGCCATGGGGCTCCATTCCACGCCACCGTTGGCACCCAACATCATCTTGGCGCCTTCTTTGGTGGGCAATGTCCATAGGCCGTCTTGGGGCACCATGGCATCCGAGAAGCGGATCAGGTTGCCAGTGGCG
>JBIIPF010000267.1:0-2790 GCA_044342755.1 Limnohabitans sp.
GAACAAGCCTTCTGGTCTGAACATCAAGACCAGTGCCATGACCACATAAACCGAAAACAACTCGGCCACCGGCATCAGGTGCACCGCCATGGCACGGGCCAAGCCGACGATGAGTGCGCCAATGGCGGCGCCTTCGATGCTGCCCAAGCCACCGATGATGACCACCGCAAACGAGATGATGATGACGCCGACCGAGACGCCCGGTTGCACCGAGATCATGGGCGCGGTGAACGCACCACCGAGCGCGGCCAAAAAGAGGCCAATGGCGAAGGCCACCATGTAGACACGCGACACCTTGATGCCCATGCTGGAGGCGATTTCGGGGCTGTGGATGACGGCGGTCACGATCTTGCCAAAACGCGTGCGGTTCAAGCCCCACCAGACCAGGCCACCGACCAACACCGCCAAGGCCACCAACAGCAGGTCGTAACCCACATAGCTTTGACTGCCGATGTCGAGGTTGCCAAACAGCGCGTAGGGCTCTGACACGTAATAGGGGTTGGCACCCCAAATGAGTTTGGTGATGTCTTCCAACATCAGGAACATGGCGTAGGTGACCAGCACCAACAGCACTTCATCGCGGCCGTAAAAAAAGCGCAGCAAGCCACGCTCGGTCAGCGGCGCAACCAACGCGGCCAAGACCACAGCGGCCAACAACATGGCCAGCAAAGAGAAATAAGGCGGGAGGTTCCAGTCGGTGGCCAAGGCCACGGCTGACGCCGCCATGTAGGCGCCCAGGGCGTAAAAACTCCCGTGCGCGATGTTCAAAATTTTGAGCACGCCAAACACCAGCGTGAGGCCCAAAGCCACGATGAACAGCCAGGAGGCATAGCTCAGGCCATCCACCAAAATCGTCAATGCCAGTTGCATAAAGAGATGATCAGTGGGAGATGTGGCTGCTTATTTGCACTTGGCACCGGCAAAACCCGACTTCAACCAGTCTTCGGATTTCACATTCAGCGGCGGGTTCACGCATTCCGCATCAAAGCGTTGGATGTCTTCGAGCAAGACCATTTTTTTCTGTTCATTCCACTTGGTGCGGCCAATCGCCGCGTCTTGGATAGCTTGTTGGCCATTGGAGAGCGCCATGCGGATTTTGCCCGCCGGTGACATCCATTCGCTGCCTCGCAAGGATGCCGCCAGCATTTCGGTGCTGGGCTTTTTACCGTTGTTTTGCGCCATGGCTTTTTCAGCCGCCAACTTCAAGCCCATCAGGGCTTGCGCCATGCGGTAGGGGGCTTGGACCGGGTAGACGTTGTAGGCCTTGCTGTAGGTGTCCCACCACCAGGTGTTCAGAGGTGATGGTGGCGCCATCAAACCATAAGCACCGCGCGCACCCAAGATGGTGCCGTCGGGCATTTTCTGTCCCAAACCGGGCAACACATGGTCACCGGCGCTCAGCACGACTTGCGATTTTTTGAACAAGCCGCGCGGTCCGGCTTGCAAGATGAAGGCTTGCAGGTCGCCGCCCCACAAACTGGAGTGGGTCAGGTCTGCGGGCTTGGACATGAGGGCTGAAATTTCGGTGCCATATTGGCCCGCGCCAAACTTGGGCAACTGGTCCACACCGGACTTGGCGTCCGGATAAAGATTGGCCATGGACAAAATAAAGTCTTTGCGGGAGTCTTGACCCCAGGCGTAGTCTTGGTTGATCAGGTTGAAGTTTTTCACGGGCACTTTGCGGGCTTTCAAGTACCGCGCCAAGGCCACGTTGTCCATGGTGGCATGGGCCGCCGTGCGAAATACATAGCGAAAGTTGTTGTCTTCGAAAATACGCGGTGTGCCGCAGTCGTAGAGGATGAGGAATTTTTTCAGCTCTTCCGCCACGGGGGCCACCGCCAAGCAGTCGCCCGAGCCCACATAACCGACCACCACATCCACTTTGTCGCGCTCATACAAGTTGCGCAACTCCTGCACTTGTTTGGTCGCACCACCGGCCTCGTCCACGTACACGACTTCGATGGGCATGCCGCCAATGCCTGGCTTGTTGTAGGGCGCAGGCGCTTGGCCTTTGTTGAAGGCTTCGATCAAGACCTTGGCGCCGTTGACCGCCGGAATGCCAAAACTCTCTGCCGCTTGGCCCGATAAAAAGCTGACGATGCCGATCTTGAAGGTTTCTTGGGCGTGGCCCACGCTGCCCATGAGGCCCAAGGCCAGCACAGCGGCGCTGTGACGCCAAAAACGACGAGCGGGTAAGTTCATGAAAAAAGCTCCTGAATAGCGATGGTCTGGTGCAAACAGCTGGCTGCCAAGCCGCCAACTTTACAAGCTGTAAGGATACCCCGCGCCGAGCAAGGTCAGGCGGGTGAAAACACTAGCCGCGCAGTTTGTCAATCAAGCCGTTCAAAGCGTCGAGCGAGCCAAAGTCGATGGCAATCTCGCCCATTTGCTCCATGCGGCCATGGCGCTTGACTTGCTTTTTCACTCGGATTTCCACTTGGGCGGTCAGCACGTCGGACAACTCTTCTTCCAAGCGTTTCAGGTCGCGGGCTTTTTCTTTTTTTGGTTTTTGCGTCACCAACGAAAATTCTGCGCCGATTTTTTTCACCAAACTTTCGGCCTCGCGCACCGACATTTTTTTCGCCGCGATTTGATTCGCAGCGGTGATTTGCGCGGCCCGGTCCAGGCTCAACAAGGCCCGCGCATGGCCCATGTCCAAGTCACCCGCCATCAGCATGGTTTGCACCGGCTCGGCCAAGTTGAGCAAGCGCAGCAAATTGCTGGCGGCACTGCGCGAGCGGCCCACCGACTGCGCGGCTTGCTCGTGGGTCAGGCCAAATTCCTTGATCA
>JBIIPF010000035.1:0-11037 GCA_044342755.1 Limnohabitans sp.
CCAAGGCACGATCAGCCGCATCATCGAGTCCAAGCCCGAAGAGTTGCGTCTGTTCTTGGAAGAGGCTGCCGGTGTTTCCAAATACAAAGAGCGTCGCCGTGAAACCGAAAACCGGTTGAGCGACACCCGCGAAAACCTGACCCGCGTGGAAGACATCTTGCGCGAATTGAACGCCAACCTGGAAAAGTTGGAACGCCAAGCCGAGGTGGCTCAACGCTTTCACGACTTGCAACACCAAGCCACAACCCGACAACATCAGCTCTGGTTTTTAAAGCGCAGTGACGCGCAAGCCGAGCAAGCCCAAGTGCACACCCAAGCCGAGCAAGCGGCCAACAGCTTGGAATCCAAAACCGCTGATTTGCGCCAAGTTGAAGCCAGTGTGGAAACCATCCGCCAAGCGCATTACGAAGCCGGTGAGCAGGTGAATCAAGCCCAGGGCCAGCTCTACCAAGCCAGTGCGGAAGTGGGGCGTTTGGAAGCGGAAATCCGTTTCGTGGTGGAAGGCCGTCAGCGCGCAGAAGAACGCTTGGTTCAAATTCAAGCGCAAATCGAGCAATGGCGCGGTCAAGCCGCCCAGGCACAAGAAGAAGCGCAACATCTTTTGGACAATCAAGACACGGCGCAAGCGCAGTTGGCTGGTTTGCAAGAAGACCTGGGCCTGAAAGCCGAACAACTGCCCGAACTTGAGCAGTTCTGGCGCGATGCCCAGCAACAAGTGCATGCCCAGTCCACGTTGGTGAACGAGGTGCAGCAACAAATCCAGGTCTTGGCTGCCGAGCAACGCGGCATGCAAGAGCAAGCCCGTCAACTGGAACAACGCCAAGCCCGTTTGCATGCCGATCAGCAAGCCTTGGCCCTGCCTGAGGACACGCATTTGCAGCAACTGCAAACGCAACTTGCACTGGCCGAAGAACGCTCTGCCCAAAGCCAAGCGCAATTGCAAACCTTGGAAGACATGGCCGAGGAAGTGGAATCCAACCGGCGTCAAGCGCAAGAAAACAGCAACCAACAATCTGCCAAGTTGGTGGAGTTGCAGGCGCGGCAAGAGGCTTTGAAAGCCCTTCAAGAAAAGCTGCGCACCGACGAGCGACTCACCCCTTGGCTCAACAAACATGGCCTGCAAAATTTGCAACCGCTGTGGAACAAACTGCACATCACGCCAGGCTGGGAGCAGGCCTTGGAAGCGGCTTTGCGCGAACGGTTGGCCGCCCTTGAAGTGACCCGCATCGACAGCGTCAAAGCCTTTGCTGCCGATGTGCCCATGGCCAAACTCAGCTTCTACACGCCAGGTGTCGCTGTGGCTGCTGCGCCCAAACACAAATTGCCACGCTTGTTTGACCAACTCCAACTCAACGATGCGGGCATGAGCGGTTTGTTGGCCGATTGGCTGACGGGTTGTTACACCGCCAACAGCTTGGACGAGGCCATGGCCGCCCGCAACCAATTGCAAGCGGGTGAGCAAATTTTCATCGCCCAAGGTCATGCCGTGGGTTTGCACAGCGTCACGTTCTACGCCCAAGACTCCGAGCAATCGGGCATGTTGGCGCGTGCCCAAGAAATTGAAAACCTGGACAAGCAAATTCGCGCACAAAGTCTCATGAGCGAAGAAGCCCGCGTTCATCTGGCTCGCTCTGAAAGCGCTGCGGCCCAATCGGCGCAAGAACGCACCCAAAAACGCGTGGAAGCCACCGACACCCAAGCCCAAGCACACGCCCTGAAAGTCGATTTCATGCGGGTGCAGCAACAGGCCGAGCAAGCCCGCGCTCGGCAAGGCCAGCTTGAAAATGAAGTCGGCGATTTGCAAACCCTATTGGCGCAATTGCAAACCCGCAGCGAGGAAGCCGAAGCCCGTTTTGAAGCGCTGGACATGCAACTGGCGCAAACTCAAGAACGCCACGCCAACTTGCAAGAAAAATCCATCACGGCTGAACAGCAACTGAACCAAGCCCGCGAGGGTTTGCGTCAACTTGAACGCCAAGTGCAAGAAGCCGACTTCAACATGCGCAGCTTGTCGGCCAAATTGGCCGAGTTGCAGCGCACCCAAGACACCGCTGCCAAGCAAATGGACAGCTTGCGGGCCGAGCACACCAGTCAACAGGCCGAGCTGGCCTTGTTGTCTGACAGTGCGGCCCAGTCGGGTTTGCAAGCTGCCTTGGCTGTCAAGCTTGAACGAGAAAGCCTGTTGGCTGCCAAGCGTTCCGAATACGACGACCTGACCAACCGTTTGCGCACCAGCAACGAAGACCGCTTGAAGATTGAGCGCGAACTCGACCCGCTGCGTCAACGCATCGTGGACATGCAGCTCAAAGAACAAGCCGCGCGTTTGGGCTTCGAGCAATACGACCGTTTCTTGCAAGAAGCCCAAGCCGATATGGCATTGATCGAAGTTTCCATTGATACAGACAAAGTCAAACTGACAGGCTTGCAGACTGAGATTGACCGCTTGAATCGCGATATCCAGGCCTTGGGCGCGGTGAATTTGGCCGCACTGGACGAGCTGGGCACTGCCCGCGAACGCAAAACCTTCCTCGATTCACAATCTGCTGATTTGAATGATGCGATCAACACCTTGGAAGACGCGATCCGCAAGATCGACATCGAAACTCGGGCCTTGCTGGGCGATACCTTTGAAACGGTGAACAAACATTTTGGCGTCATGTTTCCCGAGCTGTTCGGTGGCGGCAATGCCAAACTCATGATGACTGGCGACGAGATTTTGGATTCGGGTGTGCAGGTCATGGCCCAGCCGCCGGGTAAGAAAAACCAAACCATCCACCTGCTGTCGGGTGGCGAAAAAGCCCTCACAGCCATCGCCTTGGTGTTCGCCATCTTCCAACTCAATCCCGCGCCATTTTGTTTGCTCGACGAGGTGGACGCGCCGCTGGACGACGCCAACACCGAGCGCTACAGCAAGTTGGTCACCAAAATGTCTGCCGAGACCCAGTTTTTGTACATCTCTCACAACAAAATCGCCATGGAAATGGCCGAGCAACTCATTGGCGTCACCATGCAAGAGCAAGGTGTGTCGCGCATCGTGGCGGTGGACATGGAAGCCGCTGCCAGCTTGGTTGAAGCCGCATGAGCAATTTGCAGCTTTGGCTGGCCGTGGCAGGCGGCTTGGTCTTGGTGGTGGTGGTCGCCCACAGCACCTGGACCTCGCGTCAAAGCCAACCCAAGCAAGCCGAACCGCTGGTGTCCCAAGAGGAATTGGACGCCTTGGTGGCCGAACCCAGCGCTGAGTTGGGCAACGACCTGCAAACAAGCCACGCTTTCCCGGGCATGCCGCATGAATTGCCGCACTTGGATGCACGGTCTCAACTTGACGCTTTGATTGATGTGATCGCCACCATGGAGCTCGACAGCCCTGTGTCTGGCGAAGCCGCCATTGCAGCGCTGCCGCCCATCCGGCGTGTGGGTAACAAATTGTTTTTGGTTGAAGGCCTGAATGCCGACAGCGGCGAGTGGGAAGCCTTGCAAACGCAGCGCTACTACAGCGCCTTCCAAGCCGGTATGCAAGTGGCCAACCGCCAAGGCCCGCTGAACGACATCGAGTTCTCCGAATTTGTGGTGAAAACCCAAGCCTTTGCAGAGGTGTTTTCCGCCACACCCGAGTTCCCCGACATGAACGAAGTGGTGGCGCAAGCCCGCGAACTCGACCATTTCGCCAGTGCCCACGACGCCCAACTGGGTTTCACTTTGGCCTCGCGCAAAGCCGCCTGGAGCCCAGGCTATGTGCAGCAACAAGCCGCGCGCATGGGCTTTGTCCCCGGCGTCATTCCCGGGCGCATGGTGGTGCCAGCGTCTACCCCCGGTTTGCCACCCGTGTTGGTGTTGACCTTTGATGCCCGTGCCGCCATGGCTGAAGACCCGAACCAAGCGGCCTTGCGCAGTGTCAGCCTGAGCTTGGATGTGCCGCAGGTGGCCCAATCCGAACAAGCGTTTTCGCGCTTGTGTGAAGCCGCGCAAAACCTGGCGCAAGCCATGGACGGACTGATCACGGATGACAACGGTCAAGAGTTGTCAGAGGCTGGTATTCAGATGATCGACCATGACTTGCGCAGCCTCTACGATGCCTTGGCCGCCCGCGACCTGTCTGCGGGTTCTTTGCAAGCGCGACGCTTGTTCAGTTAAGCCCACAGCGGGCCTATGTCCAACACACTTGCCGATCAAGCCGCCCAACTTCGGGCCCAGCTGCACCAGCACGCCCACCTGTACTACGTTTTAGACGCCCCCACGCTGCCCGACGCCGAGTACGACCGCCTGTTCAAGGTGCTGCAAGCCTTGGAAGCCGCGCACCCCGAATTGATGACCGCCGATTCCCCCACCCAACGCGTGGGCGGCAAGCCCTTGGACAGTTTTGGCAGCGTCAAACACGCCATGCCGATGTTGAGCATCCGCACCGAAACCGACACCGAAGCCAGTGGTGCCGAAGCGTTTGACACACGCATCCGCAAAGAACTGGGCTTGCGCGACACTGACCCCGCCGTGGACTATGTGGCCGAGTTGAAATTTGACGGCTTGGCCATGAGCCTGCGCTACGAGCAGGGCGTCTTGGTGCAAGCCGCCACGCGTGGCGATGGCGAGATGGGTGAGGACGTGACCCACAACATCCGCACCATCGGACAAATTCCATTGCGCCTGCAAGCCGAGGCTGCCCTGCCTGTGCCAGCGTTGTTGGAAGTGCGCGGTGAGGTCTACATGGCGCGTTCTGACTTTGAAGCCTTGAACGAGCGCCAACGACAACGCATCGCGGCAGGTGACAAGGGCGAAAAAACCTTCGTCAACCCGCGCAACGCCGCCGCCGGTGCCGTGCGTCAACTCGATCCGAACATTGCCGCGCAACGACCTTTGAGCTTTTTTGCTTATGGGCTGGGTAACATCACACCTGTTGAACAAGGCGGCCCTGCGTTTGAAACACATTTTCAGTTGCTGATGGCGCTGAAAAATTGGGGCTTCCCAGTGGCCGCGCAAACCAGCGTGGTGCAAGGTGCCGCAGGTCTGGTGGATTTTCACCAACGCATCGGTCAAGCCCGCGACGCCTTGCCGTTTGACATCGACGGCGTGGTGTACAAAGTGAACAGCTTGTTAGCGCAACGTCAGCTGGGCTTCGTGACGCGCGAGCCACGCTGGGCCGTAGCCCACAAATACCCGGCGCAAGAGGAACTCACCACGGTGCAAGCCATTGAAGTGCAAGTGGGGCGCACGGGCAAACTCACGCCCGTGGCCAAGTTGGCACCCGTGTTTGTGGGTGGTGTCACGGTCACCAACGCCACCTTGCACAACGAAGACGAAGCTCGACGCAAGGACGTGCGGGTGGGCGACACCGTGGTGGTGCGCCGCGCCGGCGATGTGATTCCCGAGGTGGTGTCGGTGGTGCTGGAAAAACGCTTGCAAGACGCACAAATGTTCACCATGCTGCACCAGTGCCCGGTGTGCAACAGCCCTGCGGTGCGCGAAGAAGGCGAGGCCGATTACCGTTGCACAGGCGGCCTGTTTTGCAGCGCCCAACGCAAGCAAGCCATCCTGCACTTTGCGCATCGGCGCGCTGTTGAAATTGAAGATCTGGGTGACAAGTTGGTGGATCAATTGGTGGACGCAGGCTTGGTCAATACCTTGCCCGATATTTACCGCTTGGGTTTCACCGCGCTGGCCACCCTTGACCGCATGGCCGACAAGTCGGCCAACAACGTGTTGGCCAGCATTGAGAAATCCAAGCAAACCACCTTGCCCCGATTCTTGTTTGGCTTGGGCATTCGCCATGTGGGCGAGGCCACAGCCAAAGAATTGGCGCGACACTTCGGCAAGATGGACGCCATCATGGACGCAACCGTCGACCAATTGCTGCAAGTGCCGGATGTGGGGCCCATCGTGGCGCAAAGCCTGCGCACGTTTTTCGATCAGGCCCACAACCGCGAAGTGGTGGAACAACTGCGGGCTTGTGGTGTCACTTGGACCGAAGGCGAACCCAGCGCCGGGGCCAGCCTGCCCTTGGCGGGTCAAACCTATGTGTTGACGGGCACTTTGCCCACCTTGAGCCGAGACCAAGCCAAAGACATGCTCGAAGCCCTGGGCGCCAAAGTGGCCGGCAGTGTGAGCAAGAAAACGCATGGCGTGGTGGCTGGGGCCGAGGCGGGCAGCAAACTCGACAAAGCGCAGGAATTGGGTATACCGTTGATGGATGAGGCGGCGTTGTTGGCGTTGGTGGCTTTACATGGCAGCCTTGCTGCACCGAAAGATTGAATGGCGATTCGAGACATTCTGAAAATGGGCGATGAACGCCTGCTGCGCGTGGCGCAACCGGTGACGCAGTTCAACACGCCTGCCTTGCATGCCTTGCTGCAAGATCTGAACGACACCATGATCGCCGCCAACGGCGCGGGCTTGGCAGCGCCTCAAATTGGCGTGGATTTGCAAGTGGTGGTCTTTGGCTCGGGTGAGGTCAACCCGCGCTACCCCGATGCGCCGGTGGTGCCTTACACCGTGCTTATCAATCCGGTGCTCACACCGTTGAGGGATGCCCAAGAAGAGGGCTGGGAAGGTTGCTTGTCCGTGCCGGGCTTGCGCGGCATGGTGCCCCGCTTCACGCATTTGCGCTACCAAGGCTTAGACCCCTTGGGTCAGCCCATCGACCGCACCGTGGACGGCTTTCACGCGCGGGTGGTGCAGCACGAATGCGACCACCTCATCGGTGTGCTCTACCCCATGCGGGTGCGGGATTTTTCACGCTTTGGCTACACCGAGGTGCTGTTTCCAGGCTTGGCCGACGCCGACGATTGAGGCTGGTTGGGTTGGGCTATCAGGCCTGCAAGGCTGCCAACAATTCGGTTTCAATTTCCAACTGCGCTTTGTTTTGTTGCAAGGCCGCGCCATCGATCAAAAACGTGTCTTCCACGCGCTCACCCAAGGTGCTGATCTTGGCCAACAAGACGTTGATCTGGTGGTGGGCCAGCACTTGTGCCACGCCATAGAGCAAGCCGACGCGGTCGCTGGCCGAAATGGACAGCAGCCAACGCTGCGCTTTTTCATCGGGCTGCAAGCGCACACGGGGTGCCACAGGGAAACTTTTCACGCGTCTGGACACCCGACCACGGCCGGCTTTGGGCAAGGGGCCGCCTTGCTCGATGGTGAGCTTCAAATCGTTTTCCACCATGTTCGTGAGTTCGCGGTAATGCGCGTTCAGCATCGGTGTCACGACTTGGAAGGTGTCCAAGGCGTAGCCATTGCGCGCAGTGTGGATCTTCGCGTCCAAGATGCTGAAACCTGCTTGATCGAAATAGCCGCAGATGCGGGCGAACAAATCGGTTTGATCGGGCGTGTAGACCATGACTTGCAAGCCTTCGCCCAACGGCGACAAACGCGCTTTGACCGTGACACCCGGTTCTTTGCCCTCGGCTTTGGCCAGCGCAAGCGGGCGTGACAACTGCCGGGTGTGCCAGGCAATGTCGGCCGCGTCATGGCGCATGAAATAACCCACGTCCAGCGTCTCCCACAAGGCTTTGTGCGACTCGAAAGGCATGGCGTACAGATTCAGGGTTTCCAAGGCTTCTCGCTTGCGCATTTCCACCAAGGCATCGGGGTCGTGGGCTTGGCCGCCCAGCACCGCCGCCGTGGATTTATACAAGTCCTCCAGCAACTTGCCTTTCCAAGCGTTCCAAACCTTGGGGCTGGTGCCCCGGATATCGGCCACGGTCAAGAGGTAGAGCGCTCGCAAATAGCGTTCATTGCCGACACGATTGGCAAACGTTTGAACCACTTCAGGGTCGCTCAGGTCTTGCTTTTGCGCCACATGGCTCATGGTGAGGTGCTCGCGCACCAAAAATTCAATCAACTGCTGATCGGTCTTGACAATCCCGTGCTGTTTGCAAAACAAACGCACTTCGTGGGCGCCCAGGTCGGAATGGTCGCCGCCGCGTCCTTTGGCGATGTCGTGGAACAAGGCCGCCACATACAAAATCCAAGGCTGGTCCCAACCAGCAGCCAACTGAGAGCAAAACGGGTACTCGTGGGAGTGCTCGACGATGAAAAAACGCCGCACATTGCGCAGCACCATCAGGATGTGTTGGTCCACGGTGTAGACATGAAACAAGTCGTGCTGCATTTGCCCAACAATGCGGCGAAACACCCACAAATAGCGGCCCAGCACAGAGGTTTGGTTCATCAAGCGCATGGCATGGGTGATGCCTTGCGGCGACTTCAAAATCCGCATGAACATGTCGCGGTTGACCGGGTTGCGTCTGAACCCCGCGTCCATCAAACCCCGGGCGTTGTAGAGGGCGCGCAAGGTGCGGGCCGACAAACCTTTGATGCCCATGGTTTCTTGGTAAAGCAAAAATGTTTCCAAGATGGCTTCCGGGTGGCGTTGGTACAGGCCATCATCCACCACTTCCAACATGCCGGACTTGTCCAAGAAGCGCTCATTCAGCACTTGAGGTGGATGCGCTTGGGTTTGCTGGAACAACCAGTCTTCAATGTTCAAGTGCAGGATTTGATTCAGCTGGCTGACCGCCTTGGCCGCCCAGTAATACTCCTTCATCAGGGCTTCACTGTCTTTGCGGGGATGCGGCGAACCGTCTTTCGAGGCTGACAAGCCTAAGTCTTGTGCCACGGTGGTCTGCAGGTCAAACACCAAGCGGTCCTCACGCCGCTTGGCCAGCCAATGCAGACGCCAGCGAATGAGCGACAACACGTCCTCATTGCGATTTAATTGTCGCAATTCCAACGCTGTGATCATGCCTTTGGCGGCCAAATCTTTCCAAGTGGCACCGAGTCCACTGGCCTTGGCCACCCACAACAACATGTGCAAATCACGCAGGCCGCCCGGCGACTCTTTGCAATTGGGTTCCAAGGCGTAGGGCGTGTTCTCGAATTTGCTATGCCGCTGCTGCATCTCTAGCGTCTTGCCGGTGAAGAAAGCACACGCTTCCATTTGCGCTTTGAACGCTTCGCTGAATTGCACAAACAAGGCTTGATCACCCACGACGGGGCGAGACTCCAAGAGGGCAGTTTGCACCGTGATGTCCTTGGCGGACTCGCTCAGGCACTCGGTGAGGTTGCGCACACTGGAGCCAATTTCTAAACCGGCGTCCCAGCAACTGCCGATGAACTGTTCCACCTTGGATTTCAGGGTGGCGTCATCGTCCACCGCGACATGGGTGGGCAGCAAGACCAGCACATCGATATCGGAATAAGGGAACAAAGCACCTCGACCAAAGCCCCCCACGGCCACCAAACAAGCATGGGCGGGCATACCGGCTTGTTGCCACAAGGTTTGCAAATGCGCATCGCACAAGTCGCTCAGGCGTTTCAAGTGCCCATGCACCCGGTGCGCGAGTTTGAGGCTTTGCAATTGGGCGCACTGCGCCAGCAAATCGGTTTTTTCCTGCCGGAAAGGCGCAGTGACGGGGTTCACCAGTTCAACACTTGGTGGTTTTGACGAACGAGGGCAGGGGTGGGCTGCCGTCGGAGAGGGTGAGCACTTCGAAGCCTGTCGGGGTCACCAAGACGGTGTGTTCCCATTGAGCCGACAAGGAATGGTCGCGGGTGATGATGGTCCATCCGTCATTCATTTCCTTGATGTCGCGCTTGCCCGCATTGACCATGGGTTCGATGGTGAACACCATGCCTGCTTTGAGTTCTTCCAAGGTGCCGGGTTTGCCGTAGTGCAAAACTTGGGGCTCCTCGTGAAACACCTGGCCGATGCCGTGGCCGCAAAACTCGCGCACGATGGAGAAACCCAATCCTTCGGCAAACACTTGGATGGCGTGGCCAATGTCGCCCAAATGGGCACCGGGTTTGACCTTCACAATGCCATGCCACATGGCTTCATAAGTCATTTGACACAGGCGTTTGGCGGCGATCGAGCCTTCACCCACGATGAACATGCGGCTGGTGTCGCCATGCCAACTGTCTTTGATGACAGTGATGTCAATGTTGACGATGTCGCCTTTCTTCAGTTGCTTGTCACTGGGAATGCCATGGCAAACCTGGTGGTTGATCGAGGTGCAAATCGACTTGGGGTAGGGGTTGTTGCCGCTGGGGTTGTAGTTCAGGGGCGCAGGAATGGCTTGTTGGACTTGCGTGATGTAGTCGAAGGCCAATTTGTCCAGGGCATTGGTCGTGATGCCGGGTTGCACATGGGGCGTCAAGTAGTCCAGCACTTCGGAGGCCAAGCGGCCTGCCACCCGCATGCCAGCAATGCCTTGTTCGTCTTTGTAAGTAATCATGGCACGAATTATCTCAGGCCGACCGTGGCTGCTGGCCCCATGAGGCTTATCGCTAAAATTCGGCCTTCTTTGCAGTACGCCTGCGTGCGCAAGCTCTCAACGTCCAAGGTCGTCCGTGACACTTCATATCCGTTTTTTTGATGGCGGCCCCGCCTTCAGCGCATTCAAATACCAGGGCCTGCTGGCCAAACTGCAAGCGGTTTGCCCCGACATCCAACGTTTCACAGCCCACCACATCTACCTGTTGGCGAGCGAACAGCCCCTGACATCTGCTGACCAACAGCGCATGGCGCAGTTGCTCGATGTCCAAAGCAGTCCGGCTGCAGTTGCAGCCGCTGGCATCTCTTGCGTGGTGTCGCCGCGCATGGGCACGGTGTCCCCATGGGCCTCCAAAGCCACCGACATCGCCCGCAACTGTGGTTTCAAGTTGCGCCGCTTGGAGCGACTGACCGAATTCCACTTGCAGGGTGTCAAGCCAAGCCTTTCAGCGTCATTGACATTGGCCTTGCAAGCCCTGCTGCACGACCGCATGACCGAATCGGTTTGGCCCAACAGGCTGCAAGCGCAGTCCTTGTTGACCAGCTTGCCAGCCCAGCCCTTGGCCTTTGTGGATGTCAAGCAGGGCGGGCGTTCAGCCCTGGCGAAGGCGAACACGGACTGGGGCTTGGCGCTGGCTGACGATGAGATCGACTACTTGCTGCAAGCCTTCAAGCAACTCGATCGCAACCCGAGTGACGCCGAGCTGATGATGTTTGCGCAGGCCAACAGCGAGCACTGCCGCCACAAAATTTTCAATGCTGATTTCATTGTCGAT